>SDWK01000863.1 GCA_004195335.1 Shewanella sp. | reverse complement strand
GTTCAGATCAAGGTGGGTATTTTGCGACAGCTCCATATCATCCAATACCGTCATGGACGATTTTGCATTGAGCAACGAAACATAAAGGTAGTCGCTCGTCATATGCGTATAGCAAGACATCAACAAGAAGCCGCCCTGACTAAAGTCATATTTTGATAGCTCTTCTTGCAGCAGTTTGCCTGCAAGACCAGAGAACTCAACAAAGCCTAATTCACCATTACGGTATTCAGTCAGTGCCTGCTCAAACTTTGGATTCGCCTCACCGTCTTCCCCATGAGTACCGAAGTGACCAAAACCTTTACCCGCTTTGGTAGTATAAGTTTGGTGAAGTTCTTCAAGCATGGTTTCAACGGCTTCGCTGTTAAGAAGCGGCTGGGGACGCAATCGACAGCTTAACTGTCCTTCACGATCTTGTGAAATCGCGTGAATAATTGCTTGTTCGACGTTAATACTCATAAGCCTCGATAAAAATATTGATTGAGTAGCCGATAGTGGTGTTCACTATCGCTTGCACAAGCCTTACCTATTTTTATTTGACAAAATAGGTTAGCGATTAGGCAGACTCCGGCTACATACAATGGAGTTTGTAGCAGACGATTAAAAACCGCCCACTAATCATAAAATATGTGCCTATATTGCCCCAATTGAGATACCGCTTCAAGCGCAAGATCTTGAATCACCCGACGCTAATACGCTTCGAATTAACTCGCTGGATACTCAGTGCATATACTCTGCGTATTGATATCGAGATCCGTAGAAAATTCGGTTATCATAGGCGCCAAATATCTTTCAAAGTGAAACCGTTTTACCTATGGCTATCAAATCTAAATATTCAAACGTACAAGTTGAATCAATTATCGCCGAAGTCAGCGCCGTACTAGATAAGCATCAAGCTCCTACCGACCTGAGACTCATGGTGCTTGGAAACTGCGTTACCGACCTTTTGACTCATAAAGTTCCTCAAGAATCGAGAGCTGCCGTTGTAGAGCAATTTTCGAAGGCACTTGCACAATCTGTTAAAGGCTAATTCAGTCTTTACTGATTGAAAAACTAGTAAGTAGCAGTAAAAAACACTTAAGATACATCAGCACCTAAATCAGTAAGCGGAGCCACATGGTTAAGCGTAAAAAAGAAATGGTCCGCGATCGCGTATCACGACTAGTTAGTTGGGGACATTGGTTTGCCTTCTTCAACGGCTTTCTCGCCATGATCGTAGGGATACGCTATCTCAGTAGCGTCGGCTATCCGGAAACATTATTGGGTTGGGGTTATCTTGCCATCAGCACAATTGGTCATTTCAGTTTCTTAGCTTTTATCGTCTATCTGGTGCTGATATTTCCGGTCACATTATTGCTGCCTTACTCCAAGATATTGCGTGGGTTTGCTGCAGTCGTTGCCACGCTCAGCCTGTGTATCTTATTGTATGACACCATTATCTATGACGATTATGGTCTACATCTTAGCCCGTTTGTATTTGATCTGGCCTGGGCCGATCTTAACGCGTTGCTTCGCGGCACCTCCTATATTGTTACCCCGCTTGGGATCATCGCTTTAGAACTCACCTTAGCTAACTTCCTTTGGAAGCGAATTGAAAAAATTCATAAGATCAATTGCGGTAACAAGCTAGTGGCATTTGTCGGTCTCTGTTTTATCAGTAGCCACCTGATCCATATTTGGGCCGATGCCGCAGATATCACTGAGATCACACAGTTGGACGATGCCTATCCACTCTCCTATCCCGCCACGGCACGCTCGTTTATGGAAAGCCATGGTATCGATGGTAAAAACTCGCTCCGACGCGGCTCAGCACTTAAAAGTAGCTTAAACTATCCGATGGCAGCGATGCAGTGTAAGGCTGAAGCGCAGCCCAATATCTTACTGATCACCATTAACAATCTCAGAGCCGACATGGTTGACGCCAAGACCATGCCTTTCCTGACTCAATACGGTGAAAATAATCAGGATTTTCATCAACACTTAAGTGGTGGCTCTCAATATAATAGTGGCATGTTCTCCATTCTCTATGGACTTCAGGGCAGTTATCTCAATGCCGCCGGTCTCAGCCATACGACGCCGGTACTAACTCAAACTCTCAAGCAACAAGGCTATCAACTAGGCCTGTTCGCAACCCAAGAGTCTGAGTTACAACCCGTTGCAATTTTCAATGATTTTGAACCTATCACAACGAAAGCTAATGACAGTTATGCTGATGCAGATATTCAGTCTGTTGCTGCGTTTCAGAACTGGCAAGCCGCTCAAACCACACCTTGGTTTGGGATGTTAAACTTACGCTCGCCTGAAACTTACGACACGCCGGCAGGTTTCTTAGGCATAGAAACGGTTAAAGCCGATAAAAAGCTAAAACCCGCTCAACGGGTACTATTCAATCAGTACAGGCAGTCATTGAACTTCGTAGATCAAACCCTTAGCACATTACTCAATGACACACCTGAAGAGACTTTAGTCATCATCACTGGCGTTAGCGGCAAGCTATTCACCAGTAATCCCGATGAAGCGAGAAGCAACATGTCTCCAGCCAATGTTCATGTACCTATGATCATTCATTGGCCTGGACGGGCAACGAGCAAACATGTCAACTATCGCACCAGCCATTATGGAATAGTGCCTACATTGATGACCCAAGTACTGGGCTGTACCAATGCGACAACGGATTACAGTGCCGGTCGCAGCTTACTCGAACCGGATACTGAATCTTGGGTTTATATTGGGGATAGCCGTATTTTTGGTATCTATCAAAAATCGGAGATAACAGTGATCGACAGGCATGGTCAGTACCGTATCTATGATAAAAAATTCGATACAAGATTACCGAAGAAAATGAGTGCACCAGAGCTTATCGAAGTGATGCGTGAAGGACGCAGAATGTATAATCATTAATCGTATCTTTTACGATATCCGTCATGCGTGTGTTATGCAGCTAACTAGGGGGAAGTCTCGTTGTGGGTTTTACGACCAACGGCAAACCGCTAATCATGGCATCGATGGACGGAAACAAATAATAAGTATACAAACTAAGCAATTAAATCATCTGGCATCACTAAGAGCTTGCAGAAGTTTAATTGAATTGATAAAGTCCTGCTTCAACTAAGCAGCCCCCAATTAAAACTGTTTAGAGGCAATTAATCATTGCGAATTCGGGATATGGCCTAGTCCGGTAGGGCGCTTGTCTGGGGGACAAGAGATCGCAGGTTCAAATCCTGCTATCCCGACCACATTCTAAAAAGGCAGAATTCGAAAGAATTCTGCCTTTTTGCTTTCTGTTTCCCGCCCTCAGCTTTATTGACTAAGTCAGCCTAACGAACAAACCATAAGTTAAGCGCTCAATTGCGGTGCCTGAAGCACAAAACCGCCTGATTTATCCAGAGCAGATTGGTATATAACTCACTTCATGATATTTTGTCTGCCATTTATTTTTTCGAGATCTTTATCATGCCCAAGGCTAGTGACGTAAAAAAGAATACCGCAATCGAGTTTAACAAT
>SDWK01000600.1 GCA_004195335.1 Shewanella sp. | reverse complement strand
GTGTTAGTATCCATGATTAGAATGCAACCAGTATATCACTGTCTCGAAGAGCTTCGATATCCTGCCGGATAGTCGGCATAAATTCCCGAAACTTACCATCAATCAGACACTCAAAACCCTCGGTCAGCAGATCGGGGGTTTTTCTGATTTATCAGGGCTTGCAACAACTGCACTTTATTGCCTGAAAAGGAACCTCGGTATATGTTGATACAACATTTAGGAATACGTTGGCAGGTGGAGCGAAAATAAACTTGTCCCTATTTTGGGTATGTACTCGCGAGTATTAATTTGATGGCAAAAAGTATCAACAAGAAAAGTCCCTGCTCCTGTGGCAGCGGTAAACGTTATGAGCAGTGCTGTAGACGTAAGTTTTTGGCTGTTCGCAAAGCAAAAGAAATTTTCAAGCAGAAGGACGAGAGCAGGAACAAATTTGTTGAACAGTTCGGTAACATTCGTATTCCGCAAATGCTTGAGATGCCTGATGGAGTGATTACCTCCTTGGAGGGCTCGCTGTACAAACAGGCCAGGCCAGGGCATTACACTTTTCTTCATGCAGTTCATGATCATGCACTGCTTTTTTTTGGAGAAAAATATCTGGAAGAACAGGAAGAAAAGCCGCTTCAGTCGCGGCATCCTGCATTGCAGTGGATGTACACGTTTGTCAAGCAAACCCAGACAAACAACGCCACTCGAATAGGAGCTGGAGCAGCATGGTATCGCTTTGCTTATGATCTCTACACGATCAGAGACAATGCAAACCTCGAAAAAATAATGAAAGAACGATTGCTCGATACCAATAAATTTCAAAGTGCGCGGCACGAACTTTGGACTGCTGCCTTATTTATTACCGCAAATTTCGAGATTGAATTTGAAGACGAAGTTGACAATTCGAGAAAGCATCCAGAGTTTATTGCCACTGATCGCGAAACAAAGGCGAAAATCGCGGTTGAGGCCAAAAGCAGGCACCGCAGAGGAATAAAGGGATTCTCAACGGGGTCACATAAGCCCCCCGGAGAAGAAGTGGGTGTGCGCGGGCTTGTAGTTGGTGCCTATGAAAAAATAAGTAACCTTCCCTTATATGTTGTTGTCGATGTAAATCTACCGCAACAAACCCAGCACCGTGACTTTGAACGTTGGCTACTAGAACTGGATAACATGATGAATGATCTTGCTGCGGAGGGCTATGCAGATCCATGTCCTGCCAACGCCATTTTTTTCTGCAATGACCCTTCCCACTACTTAATAAACGAGCAGATTGGAACCGAATTTGATTCGCTTTGGATCAAGGACTACGTGGCAACCATCCCTCGTACGCCCGATAATTTCACATCAGTAATATGTGACAGAATCATGAAGGCACATAAGCAGCGCGTTCACCCGCCAGAGAACCTTCCAGAAATGTAGTTTGTAACCACTGGGCGTTTAACTTAGTTAGTAAGACCAAAGCGGACAGCCTTTGCGATAGCGTAAGTCAGTGAATGAGTATTGCGAGTCACCATCAATAGAACACTGAACGCCCACGGTTACCAGATCGTGGGCGTTTCTTATTTATCAGGATCTGTAGGAAAGACCATCTTTTAGCCTCTGATGCCTTCAATTTCAATAACACAACATATTGGACAGTCAGAGGATATAAAGTAAAAAACAGAGTTATTCACACGCTCCAAACTCGGCCTTTTTCTCAATAAGATAATTGATTAGAGTCCGTACCTTCAGCGGCACATAATTTCGGTGGGGGTAAACAGCATACAGCCCCACCTGCTCAAGGCGATAGCCAGACAGCACCTGCACAAGGCGTCCTTCATCGAGTTCGCGCGCTATATCATTCCTCAAGAAACGACCGATTCCCATACCGTTAATAACCATTTCCCGCACCGAGGCATGACTGTTGGACCAAGCCCGTCCGTAGAGTCGCACCTTCTCCTGTTGCCCCTGTGGCCCCTGTAGGTTCAACTGGTAGGGGTCTTTCGGTTGGGTAAAGGCGACCCATTGATGGTTTACCAATTCCGCCAGAGCCTGCGGTACACCATGTCGCTCCAGATAGGATGGCGCTGCCACCAGCATAAGCGGGAGGTCACAGATCTTGCGCGCGACCAGGCTGGAATCGGCCAGGGGCCCGAACCGTAGCGCTAGGTCGATCCCTTCTTCCACCAGGTTAACCGCCTGATCTCTACCGTCGATATAAAGGGACAACTTGGAATAACGCTCCATGAATGGCATCAAAAGCAGCACCAGTGGATTGGTCGCTAAACTATCGGAGCAGGTGATTCTCAAGGTGCCGCTCGGTTCTCTACTGAACTGCCCTATCTGCTGATTGGCCGCTTCGGCTGCTTCGACCATTTGCCGACATCCATCCAGGTAAACATTTCCTGCCTCGGTCAGATTGAGTCGGCGGGTGGTGCGGTGCAGAAGCCGGGTGCCCACGTCCTTCTCCAGTAGGGTGACCTGCTGACTCACCGCTGACTTGGTGATCCCCAACTTGCTGGCAGCAGCAGAAAAGCTCCCACTCTCCACGACCTGCACAAAGACCGCCATTGCCCGATATTTTTCCATGTATCCCGATCCTTTGTTTATAAATTCTAAACAGTAATATCATAAATCGACGGATTGTTAAACATCGAGAGCGCTTCTATACTTAGGCAGATCATCACCTGCACTGAGTTATTGTTGAAGCCCTGTTTATCAATTTACACTTGAAGTAGAGAGGTCTCACCATGGAGTTGGAAAAAATCAAAGAAGCACTTGTTACGCATGTCTACCACATCCCCTCTGAGAAAAAGGTGCCGCTTCACCAGCATCAAGATCAAGATGAAATATTTTATTGCATAAAAGGCGAAGGCTTCGGAGTGCTGGAGGATAGCGAAATGGAACTCAGCGTGGGCAAGGTATTTCTTGCCCCTGCCGGAGTTATGCATTCCATACGGAGTGATAACGAAATCTATGTAACCGCCTTCCTGGTGCCGGTGGTAGAACAAAGCGATTGATCCGTCAGCTTTTCCGACACTGGGGGGAGTATCTCTGCCTCATATCTCACCATTTATACGACACGGAAATGGCTCAATTAAGGACATTGGTGGGACTTCTCTTGGCTTCCTCTCGTATATTCAGCCGAGTAATGACAAATGTGTCTTTACACAGTCTATTTTCGTGTGATGTAGATATAAATTTTACGAGACTCCACGTTTATTTCACTTGAACAAATCGATATATTACGAATCATCAAGGAGCTGTTGTGGCAGGCAGATCCGAGATAGCTTTTCCAAAACCTCCTAGAAAAATCTTACCCCACAGCTCTCTACCTCCTGAGCTGTGGGGTTCTTTTTTGTTACCAGCTATCAGACACTGAAACGGCCAACCTCGAAAATGGGGCTGCCCGTTCCTGCATTGCAGGGGTTCTAGTCATGGTCGAATTTTATACCTTGAAAATCCTCAAATTTAAAGAAGGCAACATATCAGTCACTCACAGCTTCAATTCAAATGCCTGGGTTTAGACAATTAGTATGATAC
>SDWK01000337.1 GCA_004195335.1 Shewanella sp. | reverse complement strand
TTGCCCTTATCGAACCCCTCGGCGACAAAATCCGCATAGCATGATCAAGGGTATGGCACAGGGAAGATACAGAGAAAGGCATAATTACATGGGCGTCCCCTTTGATTTTCTCGGGTCCAACCCAACTTCCACCCGAGACTGTCACCTCAACCCAATGAATCTATAAAATCCTGTATTAAACCGTCCTCGAAGTATTTTTTCCTGAATTTTGCATATCGCACCATATCTAAAGGGTCTTTATGCGAGGCAACATTTCGGTAATTTTGAGTGATATCCACGAGATCACCCAGAAGGCGTTTATTATCAAAGATAGTCATTCCACTACGCTGTATTAACGCTTGAACAGACCTAGGGAGCTTAACAAATCTCTTCAATACTTTGGTACAAGAGCCAAGTGTTGGCTGGAAAGTTGGTTTTTCCCCTATTGACTGAAGATAGTCCCCGTAAGCTTTATTTTCAAATATTGGTGCAAGACGATCAACTAATTCTTTTTCAAGAACTTTGCAATACCCCGAGATCGCGCCGCTCCAGTCTTTCATGCCTGCTCCAAAGTCGGGAGCACAGCGTATCCAATTTAACTCTGCACTCGTCAGATATTCTTTTGATTGTTCGGACAACTTATCCCAACGCCCGCCCCCCAAATTTTCTCTGAGTGACCTCTCAACTGAAGAGTCATCAACAGGTTTTGGTTTGGGCGCATCGAGAACATGAAGATTAGGTCCGGAAGGTAAGTATTGGCTAAAAACCTTTGCCACCAATAAGGCTGCGGGATCTTTTGCATTCGTCTCTTCAATCATCTCGACGATTATTTTCAAAGTATGTTTCAGAATTGCGGACCCTGGCAATGCAAGTGCTTCCCGAAGTATAGGCTCAAGCGTCGCTAAGCTGGTCATACGACCATGAGTATAAGCTCCTAGAGAGATCAAATAAAAAGAGAGTAGAGCATTTCCAAACTCTGGCAGCCCCTCCGCGACAGCCTTTCTAAAAAGAAGGAGGTAGACGTACTGCTTGAATTCATACTCCCTTTTTTTAGTTAGAGGACTATCATCAGCACCAGTATCGAATAGGATCAGCGGACCAGATACGTATTCTCCAAAGGACAACAGCAGCGTAAGATCCATATCGTCATAATTGAATAGAGACACACTGTTATAAAACTGAAATATGTGGCTAGCGTCGAATCGGTCGAGGATGGATATACCATTGAAATAATTGAGCCTGTCGTGAGTGTAGTTTTCAATAATCTTCTCAACTAGAGAAGAAGTTTCGTAATCTAGATTAGGTCCAGATTCATATAACCATTTCTTGCATATCGCCCAAAACATTCTATATGAGAGAAATTTCTTACCTGAAGTTTCTCGTAAATATTTCTGAAGGGTTATTTGGTTTTGGTCCAAGTCCTCACCCGAATCCTCGAGGTCAGAAATTTCATGAAACAATAAGGACTTATTGAACCCACCAAAAGCGCAAAACCTTAGGACACTCTGTAAGCAGCTTTGTGTCAAATCTGGTGAGCTGCAAAAGTCAGCATCTATTGAGAGCCACCAACGAGTCACCCAGGCGTTAAAAAAATCGACAGGGGCATTAAGCAACAGAGCGATAAAAACATGCTGTATTTCCGTTCCTTCGGGCAGGGGAACGTCAGCATCTGGGTTCAAAAGATTTCCCAGGGCAGTCTTCAGCCTGTCTTTTGCTTCCTGGTCAATCGAGGAAGCATTAATTGACCAGATACCCGCGTCCTCCAGAACTCTGTGTAAAGGCGATTCGAAGGATATTGCGTGGCCACAATCATCAGCCCATAGGCAATCACCCTCAACTAGCCGTGCCACTTCCTCGAAATCGTCCGCCCAGTTCTCCCTTGGGGAAAAAAGAATGTCCAGATATGTCCCAATTACCCGGCATGGATCAAGATCCTCAGGGTAAATTTTGGACGTAAGAGTCCCGAAGTCAAACACGGGGAAAAACCACGTTTTGAGCCGACCTTCTAACTCATCACGTTGCGTGCTAAGTTCTTCTAATATATCAAATGCCGTCTGTGCGGATTCAGACCCAGAGTCAATATCGGGCTGAACATTACAAGCATCAGAAGACGCTGCGATATAAAACTTAGACAAAAGTTTAGAAAAAAGTTCTAAAGGTGCTTCTGCCTTCACCTTGTCTTTTTTGTCTAGCCAAAGATCAAGGAGATGCTTGTTCCCTTCCATTTTATTTTCAACGGCGAACTCCAATACGTCCATGAAATCGCAAAAGTTATTGCTCGCCTGAAACTTCGTCATCAGTTTTTCAAGTGTCGCGGTAGGATGGTAAAAGACATTGGCCTCGGCCATCAGACAAACCTCCTCTATTTATGAAAAAATGCAGAGCGTAGAATCGTATTTTTTTTCCATACTGGACTCCCCCTGGGACACTAGAGGCGGTTCAAAGATTCTGGAGCTGCTAAGTTCATATCGTGAAGATTTATGATCTTATGCAGTTTCTCAAGCTTATCGCTCTTTCCGAGAGTCGCCCTAGCATCAGCGGTAGCAACTTCTACTAAAAAGTAGAACAAAGGATTGTTGCAGAAGCGTTTTTGTTTCTTTGTCAGACTTGTTAAGTTATTTCCCCAGCCGAGCATGAATCCGTGATTTTTCACGAGCCAAGCAACATCTCCAGAAAGACATTCCAAGTCAAAACGTTTAAGGATGTGAGATGCCATTATCGCTCCCACTTTATCGTGCCCCCACGATCTTAGGCGGCCATCGATAAATTTTGTCGTAGTCGTTTTCCCCACATCATGCAGCAGGACTGCCCAGAAAACACGCTCGTCTGATTGTGGATTTACGGCGTCTACGGCTAGCAGAGTATGCTTGAGAACATCCCCTTCAGCATGGAACTCTTTGGGTTGTTCAACTCCATGAAGCGCTGAAACTTCAGGAAGTACCTGTCTGAGTTCACCAGACGCTATCCACTCTTTAAGTCTTTTTTTCCAGTCTTGAGCATTCATCGAAGTGAGCCCTGTTAGTGCGTGGGAGCACCGCAGCAAAATTTAATCTTTTTGCCGCTGCTGCAAGGACAGGGGGAATATAAATCAACCCAGTCTTTTGTATTTGAAATTATGCCGGAGCATGAATTGAGTTATGTCTCGCATTTTTTCTTTCTGGCCAGATAACTCACAAAACAATTTTTCGGAATACCTTAGGCTCTCTGCCATTTTAGAGAAAATCTGCTTATGGACCTTGTTGATTTCCTTTATTGAGGAGATTGGCGGAGCCAAGCTAAATTCTTTACGAACCCAGTTAAATCCACTTTTGTCCTCAAGCAGATCAGTAGACCGGGTGATAGCCATCATTCGTAAGTCCAGGAACGCCGAGGAGGCCCGGGGCAACCTCACCGAGGAATTCGGCCTTTCCAAGGCGCAGGCGCAGGCCATCCTGGATATGCAGCTGAGGCGGCTGGCCTCCCTGGAGCGCAACAAGCTGCTCAGCGAATACGCCGAGGTGCTGCGCACCATTGCCTATCTGGAAGGCCTGCTGG
>SDWK01000334.1 GCA_004195335.1 Shewanella sp. | reverse complement strand
TGGAATGGATGTTTTCTCGCAAATCCATCCTAACCCCACGGGGGGAAGCAATGCTCTAATTATCGATTCTCTCTAACCACAGATTTGGCGAACGAGGCTCTTTTAATTTCTTGAGGAATCAATATTATTCCCTACCACCGTAAAGAAGTTATCAGCTCACTGTCTCTTAGCTTTGAATCTCTGTTGTGACCTTTTCAGGAAACAGTTATACCTTCCATTTCAGCCTTCCCTAAAACTTCAACAAGAATCATAGACTGTTTTTCTGATGGGATGACATTAGGAATTTTAGTGGCCGAGCTCAATATCCCCATTTCTTTAGGGGTGAAAATGCCTTTCCCTGAGCCCTCCTCAAGAATAACCCCCCACTGTTCCCCTGATATCTGTAGGACACGGATTTGAGCCTCTATACCGCTATCTACCTTCTGAGTCTTCTTAGCATCAACGACTTCTTCTTTAACCTTCTCAAGTGAGATCAATTCGCTGATAAACTTCTGTGGCAAAAGGGTTTCTAGCTCTGAAAGCTTTCCTTGAAGTCGCGTCCAGCAAGCATCTTTCTTACACCACTCAGAAATATTTGATATACCAGCAGGCGGATCAGATATTTCATCAGAGACAAATTCACTGATAGCTTCAAGAGCACTGACAGTCGCAGGTGTCAATTCCTGGCTTTTCCATATTTGCATGAAGTCTACTGATCGTTTTTTAGACTTGGTGTATTCCGAGACCATTGCAAGAGTATAGGCAACAATATTCGCTCTATACCCACCTTGATACCAAGGCTGTGCTGAAACTAGTTTCTCTGTCCGCCTGAACAGTATTGCCCTGGCAATCGCTCGTTTGTAGTAAAACTCATTGAAGTAATCTGAGTTCTTTTCCCATTCCGCGCCTATTCTCCCTGCGTATTTAGCGAAGTTTTTCTGTGCACCAAGGTTTACAAAGGTAGGCTTCTCATCCCAAACATTTTCAAATTTAGCGAGATCGGTTTTCGTGAACATACGTGGCTTAGGGTTCTCTTTCTGAAACTTCTTTCTTCCCGCCTGTGTAAACTTGGATTGGGCATCAGCATACTGTCCTCTGGCTCTCTCATAGAACCACTTAGAATCCATCAAAACTCCTGGCATAGGAGCTGCCCACAACCTTCTTGAGAAATCCTCCATTCGAACATGGAAAGGATGATTGGAAAAGAAATCTGCAGCATTAACCTTATTCTGGGTGTTTGCGTACTCTGATATTTTAGGTACAACTTCCTCACTTTTCTCCTCATCAACAACCGAGAGTTTCATCTGAACAAAAACTTGCTCAAGTCCTGCCTTGTCTTTTTTGTTAGTGTGGAAAAGTGATGCTGTAGTCTGTCCTCCATTTACAATCTGTAGATCTCTGATTTCATCTATAAAGAGTCCCCCTTCACTTTCAGAGGTGATCACTTCTTTGGCTGTTGCAGTAATGCCGTTGTTATAGGCAAAGAACATCCCCGGGTCATTCATAATGGTTGCCCGGATGCCTTTATTTACATTCCCCCTGGCCTGCAGGAAACAACGAACATTCTGTTCCAGTAACCTTGCACCATATTTCTCATAAAGGTTAGAAAGGATATCAGCAGGCATGACAAGCAGGTAGGACTCATAGGCATCATTATTCAAATGTGCAGGCAGACATTGGAGGCCCTTCCCACACAGCTGTTTCAAATCAACAACAAGATCTTCTTTCGCACCCCTAGAAGTATGTTGTCGGTAGAAGCGAGACATGTCCCAGATGTGATAGCTCAAATTCCAGTGCATATATTGGATATCATCAAGCGCTACAGCTTGGTCACTTAGTTTTCGCTCTGAAATCAGGTAGAGATTTACTTTTGAATAATTTGTACGACGATCCGAGATGTCTCTGGACAGACCATACCCTTGAGATGTCTCTTCAAGATCATCGTAAAGATGACTAGAAATACTGTCGATAAAAAAGTTCTCAAGTCGTTTAAAAGCACTTTTTATCTCTGTATTTGTCAGACGTTCAAGAGACTCTCTGTTTTCAAAATCGAGGATAAAGAGGTCAAGGGCAGACTCTTCCTCCTTGAACCAGTATCCATCCACTCTCATGCCGCCACGGGGTCGTCTGTAGTGGCAAGGTTCAAATCCATCAACAACCCCAGCACCCTCTAACTCATTTGCAAGACCCAGAAGAAACTCAGATTCAAGATAGTCCTGACGTGCTTCTGAGCCAGCATGTGCTCCCTGCCTCAGATCTTTGTAAAACTCCTCCAGTGTAAAATCACTCATAAATCCCCCTATTTTAGTGGCAATTCACATACGTAGCTATCCAAAGATTTAAGATCTAGATCATATGTAACACCTGATACACCATCAACAAGGTCTTCAGGAGAAATGCGAGGAAAGTCATCCCGCACATGAAATGATTCATGCTTCCTTACGGAATAACATGGTGAGTCATAATCTTTAAGTTCGAGATACCCTGTCTCGTAGAGGCGAGAGTCAAACACATCTTTATTCTCAGTGTCCTTGATTGCATTCCGAACAACTTCGACCTGAGTATTGAGAGAATGTCCCTTCTTGCAATCGTGAAATTCTGCAAGATAAATCACATGAAGATAAAGGTTGTCGAGATGTGTTACCAACTGATGCTCTGAAGAGATTTTGACTTTATCCTTTTGCAACCCGGTGAGGGACTTAACCTCAACAGCAAAATCACCCAGAACAAAATCCTGTGGTTCATCCAGAGGCCCCTGCCATCCCTCCAGCACAGTTAGCTGGTCTCCATACTCAGTCAGACCTTTATGAACAAACTCAAGTTCTGCAAAAAGCCCCCTGACCTCGCGTGCAGAAAGAAGGTATTTCTTTTTACCACGTAAAAAAGCCTTCCAACGCTTAAGTCTGTTATTGATAATTTCCAGAGCAACTTTCCTGACAAGCACGTCCTTTGTTCTATCTACAAGATCGAGGCAGAGCCGATAAAAGATGTCTGCATCTTCCTTATTCTGCAGAGATAGCTTGAAAAAGTATTCTGATGTCGTTGAGTGGAAGGTGATATCAGTCTTAACGCCCTGAAGGTCTACGCTCTTGCCTTCAAGGAACTCTGCCAGCTCTTTCGTTAATTCAAGAAGCAGAAGATAGTTACCATCCGTATCTTTCCCCCAGAAAAAGTCATGTGGATGATCAGCATCAACCCTTTTGACGTTGTACCCTGTCACAGGCTTTTGAATATCACTCCAAGGGCTATTCTCAGTCGATGTCATAGTCATCCTCCTCATCAGGAGAGTCAACCATGTCATTTTCAAGCCAGACTTTATTAACGACACATGCGACAGTTCTGGTATCACCTGTAGCCGGAAAGCTGAATCCGATTGCTGGCATTTTTTCAGCAATGACATTCACGTTCCCATCAATCTTGTTAAACAACTCAAGCAGGTGAAGCATAAGCAGTGGGCGTCCCCTGACATCTCTATGTCGGAAGTCTCTATCAGTAGGTTTTGGATGTCCGTTTTCTTTAGCTATTTGTTTTGCGG
>SDWK01000603.1 GCA_004195335.1 Shewanella sp. | reverse complement strand
GTAGTGACGTGCAGGTGTGTCATATTCGATGTGAGAAGTATTAATTGTAATACCGCGCTCACGCTCTTCTGGAGCGTTATCGATTTGTGCGAAATCTTTGATTTCACCACCATATGTCTTTGCCAATACTGCTGAGATAGCAGCTGTAAGCGTAGTTTTACCATGATCGACGTGACCAATAGTACCTACGTTTACATGCGGTTTAACTCGTTCAAATTTTTCTTTAGCCACGATATATTCCTTTCTTTTCAGAAATGCTCGGCTATAACCGAGCAATAGCAAATAAGTTTACAGTTACGATAAACGGGCGACTAGCCTCGTGCATCCATAACCGCTTTGGCAATGTTTTGCGGCGCATCAGAGTACTTCAAAAACTCCATAGAGTAAGAAGCTCTACCCTGAGTTGCTGAGCGCAAATCAGTTGCATATCCGAACATTTCAGATAATGGTACCGTAGCATGAACAAGTTTGATGCCGGCAATGCCGTCATCCATTCCTTCGATCAAACCACGACGTCGGTTCAAGTCTCCAACCACATCACCCATATAATTTTCAGGTGTTGTGACTTCAACTTTCATGCATGGTTCTAACAGAACAGGGTCAGCTTCAAGAGCACCCTTCTTAAATCCCATAGAGCCTGCAACCTTAAAGGCCATTTCGTTCGAGTCCACATCATGATATGAACCATCAAACAAACTTACCTTGACATCCAGGAGAGGGAAACCGGCAATAACACCACTCTTCATCTGCTCTTGGATACCTTTATCTACTGCTGGGATGTATTCTTTTGGAACAGTACCACCAACAATCTCGTTGACAAATTCATACCCGAAACCTTCTTCTTGAGGCTCCAGTCTCAACCACACGTGACCGAATTGACCTCGACCACCAGATTGACGTATGAACTTACCTTCGACTTCTACACTCGAGCGAATAGTTTCACGATAGGCTACTTGTGGCTTGCCCACATTACAATTGACACTAAATTCGCGACGCATACGGTCAACGATGATATCTAAATGTAACTCACCCATGCCAGAGATTAGTGTTTGACCAGATTCAGGATCGGTTTCAACACGGAAAGAGGGATCTTCTGCTGCAAGTTTTTGCAACGCGACTCCCATCTTCTGCTCATCGGCTTGCGATCTTGGCTCAACCGCTATCGTAATAACAGGCTCAGGGAAATCCATACGCTCTAAGATGACTTTACGACTAATATCACAAAGTGTATCACCAGTAGTTACGTCCTTGAGACCAATAGCAGCTGCGATGTCACCAGCGCGAACCTCTTTAATCTCTTGGCGATCGTTTGCGTGCATTTGCACCATACGACCTATGCGTTCCCGTTTTTCTTTAACTGAATTATAGACAGCAGCTCCGGTCTCTAATACACCCGAATAAACGCGTATAAAAGTTAACGTACCGACAAATGGGTCTGTTGCGATCTTAAATGCCAACGCAGCGAAAGGAGCTTCATCGTCCGCAGGACACAAAACTTCTTCCTCTTTCTCGTTAAGACCCCTTATTGCTTGGACCTCAACAGGAGACGGCAAGTAATCGATAACAGCATCGAGAACCGCTTGCACACCTTTGTTCTTAAATGCAGAACCACAAGTAGCAATCACGATCTCATTAGCTAGAGTCCGTTGACGCAGTGCAGCTTTAATCTCTTGTTCTGATAGCTCACCTTCTTCAAGGTATTTCTCCATCAGTTCATCAGAGGCTTCGGCTGCAGCTTCAACCAGATATTCACGTCTCTCAGCGGCTTCATCAGCCAGCTCAGCAGGAATATCTTCATAGGTGAACGTCGTGCCTTGATCATCTGCTGGCCAGTTTATGGCCTTCATCTTAATCAAGTCGATAACACCTTTAAACTCTTCTTCTGCACCTATGTTCATTTGAACCGGTACACAAGTTGCTCCCAGACGGTTTCGGATCTGTTTAATCACACTATCAAAGTCCGCACCAGTACGATCCATCTTGTTGATGAAAACGATACGCGGTACATGATACTTATCAGCTTGACGCCAAACAGTCTCAGATTGTGGTTCAACACCTGACGATCCACAGAAAACAACTACAGCACCATCGAGTACACGCAATGAACGTTCAACTTCAATAGTAAAGTCTACGTGCCCAGGAGTATCGATGATGTTGATACGGTGCTCAGCATATTGAGCCTCCATACCACGCCAGAACGCAGTCGTTGCAGCAGAAGTGATGGTAATACCACGCTCCTGCTCCTGTTCCATCCAGTCCATAGTGGCTGCGCCATTATGAACTTCACCGATCTTATGAGATACACCAGTGTAGAACAATACTCGCTCTGTCGTTGTGGTCTTTCCTGCATCAACATGAGCAACAATACCGATATTTCGGTAGTACTCAATAGGAGTTGTACGAGCCACGTTTAAACCCTCTTAACTAAGGTAAGTACCTTAGAGATGTAGAATATGGAGCTGGCAAATGCCAGCTCCATCAGATTACCAGCGGTAATGAGCAAACGCTTTGTTTGCTTCTGCCATACGATGCACATCTTCGCGCTTCTTAACGGCAGTACCTTTGTTATCTGAAGCGTCTAGCAATTCACCGGCTAGACGTAGAGCCATAGATTTTTCACCACGCTTACGAGCAGCTTCAACTAACCAACGCATACCCAATGCATTACGACGAACTGGGCGTACTTCACATGGTACCTGGTAAGTAGAACCACCAACACGACGAGATTTAACCTCGACTGAAGGGCGAACATTTTCCAGGGCTGCTTCAAGGATCACTAAATGATCTTCGCCTTTCTTTTCAGAAGCGGTATCAAGTGCCTTGTAAATAATTTTTTCTGCAGTCGACTTTTTGCCGTCCTGCATAATGACGTTGATGAACTTAGCCAGCAACTCACTATGAAACTTTGGATCTGGTAGGATTTTACGTTGTCCTACAACGCGACGTCTTGGCATAACAATTTCTCCGTATGCTTCAGGGACCCCAAAACTGGAATCTCAATATAAACTAGCTTGGCCTTACTTAACGGAAAACGTTAAGACTTAGGTCGCTTAGCACCGTACTTAGAACGACCCTGGCGACGAGCACTCACGCCAGCACAATCGAGTGCACCGCGAACTGTGTGATAACGTACACCGGGTAGATCTTTAACACGACCACCACGGATTAGAATCACACTGTGTTCCTGCAGGTTGTGACCTTCACCACCGATATACGAAGTAACTTCGAAACCGTTAGTAAGGCGCACACGAGCTACTTTACGTAGTGCAGAGTTAGGTTTTTTTGGTGTAGTAGTGTAGACACGAGTACAAACACCACGTTTTTGTGGGCACGCATTTAACGCTGGCACACTAGTCTTGACGACTTTTGGCGAGCGAGGTTTACGTACCAACTGGTTTACAGTTGCCATGTATAGCTCCGAATCAGTTGACTGAATCAACAGTAAGGTGTGAAAAATCTATATCCCACAGGTGTGGGACGCGAAATTTTAGAAAGGTAATGGCCATCTGTCAAGAAATAGACAACTTTTAACCAATAT
>SDWK01000599.1 GCA_004195335.1 Shewanella sp. | reverse complement strand
TTCTTATAAATAAAGAATGCTGAAACATGTTGCTTATCGCCTTGCCCTTCGGGAGGTCCCGTAGAATACCAGCACTGCGTTAGTGATATTGAAAAGGGATAACCATTCTCTTCAATCACTGCCTTGTTCTGCTATCCTACGGGAGCTCTGAAACGAGCATTTTGAAGTGGCTTGGGTATTGAACATAATCACAAAGATAAAATGAGCCTCATATGACGCTGCCAACCCTATACTCTTTCAGACGTTGCCCCTATGCCATGCGGGCACGTTTAGGCATTTACCTTTCGGGTTCTCAGGTGTTATTACGCGAAATAATCCTAAAACATAAACCACAGCCCATGCTCGATGCCTCTCCCAAAGGTACCGTCCCAGTTTTGATTCTAGAAGATGGTGAGGTTATCGATGAAAGCCTGGATATCATGATATGGGCCCTTAAGCACGATGACCCAGACAATCTCTTGCTTGGAGATGATCCACATAAGCAGGAGATAGCGAAGGCACTGATCGACGCCAACGATAATGAATTTAAACCTTGGCTTGATAAGTATAAATATGCCGACCGACATCCTGAACACCCCGAAGAGCACTACCGAGAGCAGGGCGAGCAATTTATCGCTCAACTTGAAAACCTACTCACTAAACATGAACAATTACTGGGACCAAAGCCCTGTATTGCCGACTTTGCAATTTTTCCTTTTGTGCGTCAATTTGCCCATGTAAACAGGGCTTGGTTCAGCGCATCTCCGTACTCTAATGTACAACGTTGGCTGAGTGAGCACCTGACGAGCACGACCTTTACTCATATTATGAAGAAGTACCCCACTTGGCTTGAGAGTGAAGAGACGTTTCTATTTGGCAAAGAAACTAAGCGGAAATGATAACAGGGGGCGCGAGGGACCCGGTGAGTGTTTTAACTCATTGCTCTAATGAAGTCCGATTAGCCCCTGAACACCCCTTACTGAAAATAAGTTTAGTCACACAAAGAAATGCTGTAGTTTGAGAAAGTATCTAAAGAATGGTCTACAGACCTGTTTTTTCGCTTGGGAATAACGGAACCATTGAAAAAGGATTGCAATTCTAATGATAGGTAAAACAGCATCCACTCTCTTGGTTACAATCGTATCCTTGTTATTCTCTGTGACCGTTTTCGCAGAGGTGTACCAGTGGAAAGATAGTAATGGTAATGTCCATTTTGGCGATCAGCCTCCGAGCAGTAGCAATGTAAAACCTGTCGATGTGGTTCTGACGCCGGCAACAAAAATTAAAATACAAGCGTCTTCCACTGAAACAACACTCCCCCTTGCTCCTATAAATGCGAGAAAGAAGAAAGTTATCATGTACGCCACGTCGTGGTGTCCATACTGTGAAAAGGCAAGAAACTACTTTCAGCAAAACAAGATCCGATATGTCGAATATGATGTCGAAAAGCTGCCGAAGCGGATGAAGGAATTTAAGAAAAAGGGAGGGACTGGCTACCCATTAATACTCATAGGTAAAGATCTACAAATGCAAGGTTTTAGTGCATCCGGCTTCGAACGGCGATACAAGTCCTAAAAGTTAACTGCGCAAATATCACAACAATTCACCTGAATATAGAATGTTGGCTACCTTATAATTATCAAACAACCAGTTTAAAAATGAAAACTTGAATTTCGATAGTGTGTCTTGTAACTCTAATGTCACGTAAACCTTTTTTTAAATCATTTCCGTTGAGGTCACACCGTTGGATAAATACAGCATCACCGTTAATACATTTAATAAATTAGCCCAAAAGTACCAAGACAAATATATGGATATGGCGCTATATGACGATACCTTTGACCTTTTTTGTCAATTGCTCAACGACAAAGACAAACCCTCACGGTTCGAAATTGGTTGTGGACCAGGAAATATCAGTCGATTTTTATTAAATTTATGCCCACAATTAATTCTTCACGGCACCGATTTAGCCCCTAATATGGTTGAGCTGGCAAAGTTGAATAATCCAGATGCGACATTTGACGTGATGGACTGCAGAGAGATACACAAGGTCAATAACAGATACGATGCGATTATGTGTGGCTTCTGTTTACCTTACATATCGAAAGAGGACGCAGGGCAGTTAATTGCGAATGCCTCAAGACTCTTAAACCCTAAAGGTGTCATCTATCTCAGCACCATGGAAGGCGATTATAAAGCCTCTAAATTTGATGTGTCGAGTTCAGGGGATAGGGTCTTCACTCACTTTCATCAAGCCGAACATTTAACCCGATGCTTACACGACAGTGGATTTGAGGTTATCGATGTGAAACGTAAAACATACCCTCAACCAGATGGCACTGAGACCACCGATCTGTTTATCGTCGCACAACGTTAATCACCAAGTGGGTCCACAATCCTCCACCTTTCCCTGAGCACTTATTCGGTAGTTTAGAGACATTAAATCTGTGGTATCCCCGGTTTAGAAGCGAAAGTTTAGTTACAAATTTTAGCATTCAAATCGGGTAAAAAGGATAAATAGCCATGGCTAAAAGTCATCATTAACCGTACAATATTTGCTCTCACAAATAACAGGCACCAGCCCTGTTTAGATAGTTTTTCCGGTAAAAAAATCGTCATCCAATGACAAATATTTATTCGTTTTGATTTTATTCTCATCTTAAGAGGTATCAGTGCAAACAGATCCAATTCAAGCGCAAGCCGTTTCAAAATCCACAGCCATCTTAAACCTTGCCCTACTGATCCCTATGTTATCGGCAATCGTGGCCATAACCCCGCTGGCAATCGACATGTACCTACCTGCCATGTCGACCTTAGCCGCGAGCTTTCATTCCGACATCACCACGGTACAGCAATCTTTAAGCCTATATTTAGCGGGTTACTCACTGGGTATGCTCTGTTTTGGGCCATTAGCCGACAGAATTGGCAGGCGTCCACTGGTCATTATTGGTTTGACTGGCTTTATGTTTATCAGCTTGGCATTAGCTTTTGTCACCAGTATCGAGGTGTTTCTTACACTGCGATTCGCCCAGGCATTTATCGGCGCCGCCGCAACCGTCGTTGTGCCAGGGTATATAAAAGAGGTCTATGGAGAGAATACGGCCAAAGGTATGTCCTATGTCAGCCTGATCATGATGCTGGCACCATTATTAGCCCCAAGTCTGGGTAGTTTGATCTTAGAATTTGGCGAGTGGCATCTTATCTTTTTTATCTTAGCTTTCTATGCCTGCATCCTGTTATCTCTGGTGCTATGGAAGCTAAAAATGCCCAGTGACAGCGATAAAGGAAGCCGCAGCCAGAAGTCTTTCTTCGGGGCTTATGCAGTGGTATTCACTAAACCCGGAGTCAAACTGCATATTGCCAGTGGCGTATTAACCTCATTTGCATTTTTTTGCTACCTCACGGCCTCACCTTTCGTCTATATGGAGGTATTCGGGCTGGATAAATCTCTGTTCGCCATACTGTTTAGTACCAATGTAGGCGCACTCATGTTGGCCAACGTGATCAACAGTCGTATCGTAGGGCGCTATGGCTCGAAGAGAATGCTCAGGGTCTCGACCCTATTTGCC
>SDWK01000598.1 GCA_004195335.1 Shewanella sp. | reverse complement strand
CGAATCCCCTTGGGGACGCCATTAACGAACGAAGCCTCTCTGCTCACGCAGGGGGGCTTTTTTCGTTGTGTTTTTTGAATTGGGTTGGTTCTAGGTTGGGTTGGTGAGCTGTTCTACAGGAGGTAGTTTGTTGGCGTTGTGGAGAGGGTTCTGCCGCCGTGGCTCAGGGGAGGGTTCTGGCGTGGTGGCTCAAGGGGTCTCCTGCAGGGCTCCATCACCTATCTTCGGGTGGGTTCTGCGACGGGTCTGTGCGTTGGTGAAAATTTGGGGGAGTGACGGGAGTCCGATTAGAGTGGAAATGTAAAAGTCACATCCGGAGGTGTTGGTGCTTAAAAAATATTTGGTTTATTGAATCCTCTTCGTCGTTTTGAATCCGCATACTCTGAAATATCCTTATCCCCTGAGCGTAAGAAATCAAGGAAGTCCAGGCCTTGATATTTGCATGTTTGACAAATGCTGAGGAGAACCAAAAAATCCCGGAGCCCATTTTCTGAAGTAATTCCCCCGATAATGTTTCTGAGCATAGCGAAAGGCTTGACAGCATGCTCAGCATTGTTGTTATTCCAAGGGACTCCATCGTATTTTAAAAACGTAAACAACTTCTCTCTGTTCTTGTCAAATCGTTGCCTGAGTTTAACCGCCTCTTCACTTTGAAAATTTGCCTTCGCTATACGGTTGTAGAATCGATCCACTAATACCAAGTGCTTTCTTAAGAAGTGCGTCTTAAGGCCATAGCGATCAACTGTCTTTAATATTGATTTTAAAACGGAGGAAAAATCCTTTGTGAGCATCTTTATGTCTTCGTCGTAAGGATACATCAAGAGCGAATCGTTCATATCGCGTGCAAGGTGAATTAAACATTTTTGTTGGGGGCATTCGATTCCATCGTAGGCTGCATAAAAATCGGATACCAAAACGCCCTTGAACTCTTTCAGAAAAGAATGCGGAACTTCTCCTTCTCTGGTCGCACTATAGAGGTAAACAACTTCCTCCATGCTCGTAAAGACCCAAACAAACCCCCCAATCCCTCTGACGCTCGCTTTCGTCTCATCTGCGTGAATCAGTTGGCCACGGACTAACTTGTTAATCAACAGATCGTAAGTTTCCGTATATGCTTTTCCAGCGTTTGTCTTGAAGTGACATGTAGTTCCTATCCCAAGTTGCAAACAGAACAGTCTGTTCAAGCTTCTATCTATTGTTCTATGTGGCAGACGCAGTTCGATATTTTGATACAGTGCATAAGCGACAAGATCAGAACCGTACTTACCCGTTATCCCTGGCCAGGAGATGAATGTGGCCTCACAAGACACACATCTGTATCGGTGTGTTTTGTAACATATAATCCATCTTTTTATCCCGTGCGTCATGAACTTAAGATCAAAAACGATCTTGCTTGCCTTGGCGTGTTTGTATAATTTTGTTGAGTTACATTCTTTGCAAAAACTAGGAGGATGGCACATGATCGTTTTATTCGGAGGAATGTGTTTTCTTGTTGCAGAAGTTGACTTCATGGAACGTTTCAACCGCGAATTTGTCTTTATATAGACCCGATCACGCTGATAATCCCAGTACGCAGCCTTATTTATTTCGTCCAATTCTGGTAGCGCGAAGGTGGTTCTGCCAAAACCATAAAGATGTTCTTTTTTAATCTTGTCTGTATGCACGAACCCGACCTGAAGACTAGGGTCTACATTGGCTAGATGATACTGTAACTCAACCACTTTATTTGTGACCAATTCTAGGGCCTCACAATCCTGAGAATTGTAAGTGATTAGAGCCTTTTTTATTGAAGACGCTTTGGATGCTGCCCATTCATTTCGCCATGCTATCGACTGTATGCCAGACGCTTGAGTGTCAGACCACTGAAACCCTATATGCTGAGCAATTTCCTTTAGTCCATTTGTAAATGTGGGGAAATAAATCTGCGCATAAATTATGGACAAAAGGTTTACGGATGACTCTATGATTTTGCCCACGTTTGAGTTTTCTGATGGCCTATCATAGCGGTTACTCATTTTTTTGAAGAACTTCGTTTCAAAGCTACCGTAATGGAACAACGTAGGGCTTTCAATTTGAGAAAGCGTATCAAGGAAATCCTCCCAAATCCTTTTCTCGTCCTCAATTGTATCTGCCCAATAGTTGTGTTGGACGACTTTTCCCTCAGCATGAAACCTTATACCGATCAAATAAAAGAAGTCTTTATCAGGAAGGCTTTCAACATCCAAGTAGACGGCGGTTCCCGCAGGCCTCAATTCCGAATGGCCGACAATATGTATTTTGTTCTCTCGTATCGCACGAGCTTTTAACGAATGGTGGTACTTCTCTATCTTGTCAGCGGACCCTTTTTGCCGCCGCCGGGGGCGAAAGGTGTACGAAAGCTGAGTGACAGTGAAAATTCCTTTGCCGTTGAACCTCTTCCGGTCTTTTTCTGTCATTCTCGCCAATAGGCTAAGATCATCTTTTTCAATAGCTTGAGCCCTACATCTCTTCTGATAGCCACATTCGACACAGTGTCTGTTCAAAATGATGTCCGGTGCTGAATTGTTGGCAAGTAAAACTGTGATCTTGCCAATCAACTTACGCGTTTCACCTATCAACGTCGCGAGTTGGATCTTTCGAATGGTGAAGGTGTCACCGTGAATGATTTTCCCTCGGTTAGTCTTACGGCCAAGCGCTTCGGACAAGACAATCGCATCAAAAGCCAACATAAGTCTGTCATGTTTACTGATTTTATTTGAGAAAATGAACCTGACGGGTACGAACTGAGTTGGCAACCCTCTCCCTTTTGAGTGGATTCGTTCCACGACGCGGATAGTTGACTCTAGGTCCTTCGATCGCGCAAAGAGATTCAAAGCAAACCGCCACTTTGCGGCCTTTACGTTTTTTGTGGTGAGTTGACCATGAATACATTCCCCACTTTTTTGTTCTTCGACAATGTGTTTGATTCTGTTGCTTCGGTAACTCTCACTTTTAGCCTTGACCCATTCTGTGTAGGTATTTTCTGACTGTGTTTCTCCGGTAGCTACGAAAAAACACTTGGTGGGACACTTGAGGTAGGCATCGAAGATGTCTTCAGTGATTTTCATATTTACAGCGTAGCAACTTTCATTGATAAGACATCAAGGGGCAACATAAAAAACCCCACAGACCGCAAGTATCAAATGCCCTTCAAAGACTACGCTCCATCCTAGGCCCTGATCTCACTGATCGGGACTTTGCTGTTTTTGCGGAAGACAGTAATTCCCCCTGAAGCCGATCCACAAACCAACCTACTGCCAACCTTCCTGTTGGCAATCCCCTCACAATGTTCAAGTTTCATAAACAGAATCACCCCCGATCAACTGATCTCTAATCAGATGGTCGTGGGTTCGATCCCCCCCCCCGGCTCACCATTTTAATAGCGTCGTAGTTTGCGGGTACATTTCCCGCAGGGTACTTAGAGGTTTAAGGCCCTATCGTCTAGCCTGGCCCAGGACATCGCCCTTTCACGGCGACGACAGGGGTTCGAATCCCCTTGGGGACGCCATTAACGAACGAAGCCTCTCTGCT
>SDWK01000338.1 GCA_004195335.1 Shewanella sp. | reverse complement strand
TAATATTTGAGTATGCGAGTGTCCATTGTTACCTGTCGGGTATGAAGACCTGCAAGGTGCAATTCTTCCTGGCTCAGTGGCTCTGTGACAATAATATTGCTTAAAATAGGCAGGAATTTTTCATCAACTTTGGGGCTGAATAGCTTTGGAGTGTATGCATTACCAGCGGTAATGACTTTATTGGCCACGACTTCACCGTGTTCGGTGATTAACCTATGTTTACCTCCATCCTCAATCCACTGTTTAACACAGGTATTTTCAAATATGTTGACCTTTTGCTTCTCTACCATTCGCTTATAGCCAAGCACAAGTTTAAGTGGGTTAAGTCCGAAGCCATCCTTTAACCTCATTGCACCATAGGCTTGATGGTGGGCCATAAATTCACTGGTTAATCTGCTTTGTGATATAAACTCAGCCTCTCCTCCTAAGTGCTCGGTAATAAAACTCGAAGCACTGATGAGTGACTCAAGGGCCTTACTATTGTGTGCTATTTTGAGATAACCCTTCTCCTGTGGCTCGCAATTTATAGCATGAGTATTTATAAGTTCCTCGACTCTTTCTACTGCCTGGCTAAATTCACCGTATATGCCTTTTGCCGTGTCCAGATCCCATCGCCTAGCCATCTGTGCATATCCCAGTCGCCCGGAACCTTTCAATACAAAACCCGCATTGCGTCCACTGGCGCCAAAACCTACCGTGTTGGCTTCTAAGACACAGCAATCAATATTGAATCTGGTTGCGAGATAATAGGCCGCAATAAGTCCGGTATAACCGGCTCCGATAATGGCAACATCCGTTTGGACGCGACCCGATAATCTTGGGTTACTCTTTGGAACGTCAACCGTACTGGCCCAATAGGAGTCGGGCCAACAAAGTTTGTCTGGCGAAGCGTTTATCAGGGGGTCATAAGTGTTATTGTCATTCATCGTTAACTCAGTCAGTTTTCAATTACTCGGAACATCACACTCAAATTACTTAAAGATAAGGATCATTTCACTCGCCGTACAATGACAATCGGGGCCACATATTACGCAGACATAATCCGGATGTTCTGAAGTATCATTCCATCTATCTGGATGTTCTTTAATTAACTGGCCGCCGGCTTTACTAAAATAGCGAATGGCTGAATTATTAGGGCTTTGCTTCCATAAATGGCTAATTCCCGCTTTTGCTCCCTGCAATTTGGTTGCTGCTATAGACGCATTAAGCAGTTGTCCGCCAATCCCCTTACCTCTTGAGTCTTCGGCTACGGTGTTACATTTAAAATAACAGACCTCGTCGGGTTCAATCCCCCAGTTCTCAGGCGTACACCAATGATCAGGCTCCCAATTACCCGGGGCATAGGTCAGTCTAAATCCAACGAGTTCCCCATCCTGATAAGCGACAAAGTTAGCATTGATTCCGGACTTTATTCCCTTTTTGCAAAGCAACTCAATGGAATGATTATCGAGATAACCGCTACCATGAACTTTATTCCCAAGCTCGATAACGGCATTGAAATGTTGTCGATTTAAACTCTGTATCATTTAAATTCTCTTTTTTTATTTCAAACTAAACAAAATTGAGTGTCTTGTATATAGTGGAAATAATACGTTTATAGCAATCTAAGCATAAAATGATGCTTGTTTCAGCTAGTATTCAAACGAAGTTTATCCCTCTCATGCTTTATCATTCATGCCTTTACCTGTAACTTATTGCGTGAAAAAAATAAAAATGGGAAAGCATTACATGAAACCAACCTTGGTATCCTTAGCTCTGATAGCGGCCTTAGCTGGCTGCTCACAAACCGATGGTAACAATCTCAATCAAGCAGAAGCAGGCAATAATGCCACGTCTCAAGATACTCAGGTTGCTACAAATTCCGTGTATCAGGACATGCTAGATAGATTCGTGACCATTGATATGAAAGCCGACCTTGCGACGCTAAGTGACATAGATAAACAGGTATTGAGAAAGTTAATCCAAGTTGCCGATATTCTCGATGAGGTTTACCTACGTCAGACTTATGAAGACAATGCGTCGATAAAGGCACAGATCCAAGAGTCATCTCACACAGATAAAGAGTTAATTCTATCTCTGTATGAACTTCATTATGGACCTTGGGATACCTTAGAAGGCGATCAAAACTTCTTTGGAGAGATCAAACGCCCCGATGGCGCCGGCGTTTACCCAACCGATATGACTAAAGAAGAGTTTAATGAATGGATTAGGCTTCATCCGGAGGATGAGGCGGAGTTCAAGAGCGGTTATACCGTCATACGACGTCAAGGCACTAAACTCATTGCTATCCCCTATAGCCAATATTATGCCAAAGAGATGAAGGCATCTGCTAGCTTGATGCGCGAAGCGGCTGAGCTGACGTTAGATCAAAGCCTTAAAACCTTCCTAACTAAACGCGCCGATGCTTTTCTTAACGACGAATATCGGGACTCCGAGATGGCGTGGATGGATCTCGATGGCAGTCTTGAAGTAGCCATTGGCCCATATGAAACTTATACCGACAAATTATTTGGCTATAAGACCTTTTTTGAAGCTTTCATCACGGTTAGAAATCCAGAAGACAGCGCAAAACTGGATGTGTATAAGAAGTACCTCAAAGAGATGGAGCTAAACCTCCCGATCCCCAATGAGCACAAAAATCTACAACGGGGCTCAGAATCACCTATTTCAGTGGTTGACCAAGTTGCGGGTGGAGGTGATAACAAACCGGCAGTACAAACTACGGCCTTTAATTTACCGAATGATGAATACGTTCGTGAAGTCAAAGGCAGTAAAAAGGTGATGTTGAAAAATGTACTCAACGCCAAGTACAAAGCGGTAATGCAGCCTATCTCAGGACTCATCATAGCGAAAGAGCAGCAATCATTACTGATGGAGAGCTACTTCTTCAATGAAACCCTGTTCCATGAGCTATCCCATGGCTTAGGTCCTGGCACGATTATAAAAGATGGCAAGACCACTTCAGTTGCGGAGCAGTTACAGGAAACTTACTCTAAAATTGAAGAAGGAAAAGCTGATGTGATGGGAGCCTACAATATGCTTTTCTTAATGGACAAAGGTGAACTGCCTATGGCCGAGAAAAATAATATGCTGGTTACCTACTTTGCTGGGCTCTTCCGTTCTATGCGCTTTGGGGTTCATGAAGCCCACGGCGCGGGGGCCGCTTTTCAATACAACTACTTCAAAGAGAAACAGGCGTTTAGCTTCGATAATGAGACTCAGAGATACACGGTTGATTTCGATAAAATGCCTCAGGCTATTACCGACCTTGTTCGAGAAGTTTGTATGATCCAAGCCTTAGGTGAATATCAAGCCTCGAAAGCGTTCCTTGATAAGTATGCGGTTATGGCAGATGAAGTTGCTGCGTTGAACATCAAGATGGAAGCCATTCCAACTGATATTAGGCCTAATTACCCCGTAATTTAATGGATAATCATGAACTTATAATTATCAGTGATTTGATAATTTATTTTCATCCACAAATCCATTATTTACTTTCACCGGATTTCCAGTCTTATCGAGTATGAAGGTAGTAGGAACACTCATTACACC
>SDWK01000757.1 GCA_004195335.1 Shewanella sp. | reverse complement strand
AGATGTGTATAAGAGACAGTGTTATGACAAACAATGCGTCAAATATCGCACAGAACTCTGTAAACAAAAACAATGACTTACTTAGCAATGCTATGGAACGTCTTTCTACTGGTCTACGTATCAACAGTGCGGCTGACGATGCTGCGGGTCTACAGATAGCAACGCGTATGAATGCTAACGTTGTTGGCATGGAAACCGCTAACCGTAACGTATCTGATGCGACCTCTATGCTACAAACTGCTGATGGTGCTCTGGATGAACTTAGCACTATAGCCAACCGCCAGAAAGAGCTTGCGACTCAAGCGGCTAACGGCGTGAACTCACAAAAAGATCTTGATGCTCTTGATGCTGAATTTCAGGAACTATCGAAAGAAGTAACACGTATCGTTACCGATACAGAGTACTCAGGTAACCCGCTGTTTGCAGGCTTAGAAGCGGGCGTTACCTTCCAGATTGGTGCATCAAGCGGTGAAACTCTAGATGTAACCACGAATGCAGTTACCGCAGTAGCTGGCGACCTTAAAACGGCTGCTAATGCCGCTATCGATCTAGTTGATACCTTTATCGATGAAGTGGGTACTGAGCGTTCAACACTCGGTGCTAACATCAACCGTCTAGGTCACACAGCATCTAACTTGGCTAACGTAACTGAAAACACTAAAGCAGCTGCTGGCCGTATCATGGATACCGACTTCGCAGTTGAAACTGCCAACATGACTAAGAACCAATTACTCGTTCAAGCGGGTACTAACATCTTATCATCAGCGAACCAAAACACTGGTTTAGTGATGAGCCTACTAGGCTAATCTCAGTCTAAACAGGTCGAATCCAGTTCGATATCTACAGGGGCCTTAGGCCCCTTTTTTATTCTTAAAGATCATATCTAAGCCTTAGGTCTCTATGGTTTTTTCATTTCTCCCTTCCCTCTTCTAAATAGCAGATTTTCTGACAGATTTTTCACATTCTCCTTTAGACAGCCTATGGCAAGGTCGCCTTACTAGAAGTCAGCAAGTAAAGAATGAGCGAATTTTCCCTCGTTAAAAAACGCTGCGGAAGTACAGCTTCCTCATGTTTCAACACCAGCGGAAAGCAACTCGACACAAATAGATATATGAATTACAAAAACACAGTTAATCAACAACTTAACTCTTGGCACAAAGCTTGCCATATCGTTGAGATAATAAGGAGAGGAATATGATTTCAGGTATGAGTGGATCTGGGTTCGCCGAACAGCTGATCAATGCCGAGCGTATGGGCAAAGATAAGCTGTATGAAACCAATATGACCAAGCATAAGGCTCAGCTTGATGCCTATGAAATACTCGAACACAGCCTCAACCAGATGACAAGTAATCTGGAAAAACTCAATGGTGATGCATTCGACAATAAAACCTCCTCTATCAGCGACGATAACGCCTCGATCACTGTCGAGAGTGGTGCGCCAACGGGCAGCTATGACCTCTTTGTTAAACAGCTAGCTCAAGCCCACCAAGTATCTAAGAGCTTTGCCAGCGAAGGGGCACTATTACCTGCATCAGGCGTCCTCACCATCCAAGTGGGCCCAGATGTTGCTGACACTTTAGAGATAGATATGGCGGTATATAATGCCAGCGGTAAGGCCACAGTTGCCGATCTCACCGGCATGATCAACAGCCATCCGGATAACCCAGGCGTACAAGCTTC
Source organism: Shewanella sp. (assembly GCA_004195335.1). Taxonomy (GTDB): domain Bacteria; phylum Pseudomonadota; class Gammaproteobacteria; order Enterobacterales; family Shewanellaceae; genus Shewanella. The sequence continues at coordinate 9,822 of SDWK01000757.1, read as the reverse complement.
ATTGGTGCGAACCGGAGGCCAGGTTGAGCTGATGCTCTCATCAACAGAAACGGGCGCTAACAGCACAATCAAGGCTGAGATGAATGGCACCGATTGGGGGATGACCGAGCGAGTTGCCGCCCAGGACGCCGAAGCCGTCCTGAACGGTATAGACATTAAAAGCAGCAGCAACTATCTCAGCAATGTGATCGATGGTGTTTCCATCGAGCTAAACCAGGCCCATAAGCCTGGCGAGATCAGCAGCATTAAGATCAATTCAGATACGGAAGCAACAGAGCAAGCAGTTAAAGATTTCGTAGATACCTTCAATGACTTAATGGATGAAATTAATAAATTAACTCGCTCTATGGGTAGTGCTGAGCTAGACAAGCTCAATGAAGATAAAGATAAGGATAAGGATAAGGATAAAGACGATGAAGATGAGGATGAGGATGACAAACCCTCATCAATCAAAGAAGACCAACTAGGTATCCTTAAAGGTGACTCAAGTGTGCGCATGCTGCAAAACAGCATGAGAAGCACCATTTTCGATCCTGCTTCAAATGGCATGCGTCTGTCAGATATCGGCATTGAGATGACCCGAGAGGGCAAATTAAAGATTGATGAAGAGAAGCTCTCTAAATCTCTGAAAGATGATCCTGATGCTGTGCAAGCCATGTTTACTGGCAACGACAGCTACATAGACAGAATGAATGGGATCATCGACCCCTTCACTAAATCCAACGGCTACTTAGATCTAAAGCAAGAAAACCTAGACAAGCAGATCACCCGAGTCGAAGACAACATGGCTCGTCATGATTACCAGATGGAGCAAAGGTATCAAATATACCTAGCTCAATTTACAGCGATGGAAGCCACCATTAACCAACTTAATTCGGCCAGCGCGTTGTTCTACTAAGGAAAATAGTAATTATGTTGAATGAGCACGATCCCTTTAATGCCTATAAGCAAACCAGCCTCGATGCAAGAGCGGCGGCGGCAAATCCCCATGAAATGGTGCGCATGTTACTCGATGGTTTGCTAGATGAGATAGAGCGCACCAGCGGCTTTATGCAAAGACGCAGCTTCGAAGATAAAGGCAAGAGCATTAATAAGTGCCTCAACATAGTACATGGACTCAGCTCCATGCTAGATCTTGAGAATGGCGGTGAAGTCGCCACTGGACTGAACCGTCTCTACGACTACTGCAGTCGCCAACTCGTTACCGCTAGCGTTGAAAATAGTCCGCAAGCTTTAGAGCCAATCATTAAGGTAATTTCAAATGTCAGAGAAGGCTGGGCCAACCTCAATTGAGTTGTGGAAGCGATTTGAAACAGCACTGCAAGAATATGCCGATGCCCGAGATTGGGAGCGGGTTGTGAAGGTGAACGCCTTAATGATTCACGCATTGAAAAAAGCAGGTAAACCGGCAACGAGTTCTCAACTTGCGGCCCGAAAATCTTTGGCTGAAATCCATGAAAAAATTTTGCAGCGGCTCAATACAGAGAAAGATCAATTGCAACTGGAGATCTCAAAATTTAAGGGACAACAAGATGGTTTAGCCGCCTATCAACTCACCTCCCTAAGCGGAGAGCGTAATGATATCTAATGTGATAAGTCTACCGACTTCAGCCTCTGGAACCTGTGATACCTCAGCCACTAAGAAGATGGCGGCCTCTGCAAATATTAGCGAGTTATCATCGGATTCACCCTATGCCATGTATGCTGAAGTGAATATTTCACCGCTCAATAGAACTAATATACCTACAGCACTTTTGGGAGCCGACACTCATACCAACAAAGCGGTGCCTGATCACTTAGTCAGTGAAGATTTATCCCTGAGGCAAACAGGCGGTCTGCAGTTTCAGTCAGTGACAAACACTAAGGTCGAGCATCCTCTTGAACAGTTAAGCGTTCCTGTGGGAATCGCCGCTCAGGCGAGGCCTTCGACCCAAGCACTATACTCAAATGCCAGCACAAACCTTAGCCTTGCATCATCGACTCATGCCCTAGCCCATTCGCAGACAACAAGCCTGCCGATAGCGACACACTTAGTCACTGCACCACTTAATGTGCAATCAGCCGGGGAGAAAATCACCACTCTTGGGCTTCCGTTAGCGTTAACCGATCCAAGAGCGATGGAATCCATAGAGGGAACCAATCACCTATTGGCGAGCACCACTAGACCTCTGAGTCAGGTGAGTCAATGGGGCCCAGTTCCGGTAACGCCATCAGCACCTCAGGCCCAACAAGCTCAGGAACTTCTATCTCCCTTAAGGGAGCAACTTAGATTTCAGATAGATCAACAGATAAAAAAGGCCGAACTAAGGCTAGATCCTCCGGAACTTGGCAAGGTTGAATTGAGTATTCGACTCGATGGCGACCGGCTTCACATTCAGATGCATGCAGCCAACGCTTCAGTCCGAGATTCACTACTGATCGGCTTAGATCGCCTACGGGCTGAGCTTGCGATGGACCATGGCGGACAGATAGATGTCGATATTGGTCAAGGAGAGAAAGAGCAAAAGGAACCGACTTCCGATGGAGGAAGCATAGCAGTCGCTAAGCAAGATAACTTGGAATCTCACAAGAGCCAAAACAAGCAACAGGCTGTCAATGGCATCGATCTGTTGGCTTAAATTAGGAGTTCATAATGGCATTTGGTAAAAGCAGCGTTAGTAAGAAATTTTCATGGTTGGTGTTCACCTTAACCTGGAGCGCGGGGGTCTTTATTATAGGCTGGCAATCGCCACAACTAATAGGTGGCCCGTTTGTCGTTAAAGAGCAGCAACCGGAAACGGCGAAGTTCTATCCATTAGACAAGTTTGTGATCTCAGTTCCCGGCGATAAGTATCCTCACTATCTTCTGCTTGAGATGGCACTGAAGAGCCGCTCAGTTAATGTGAACGCTACATTAACTGAAGCCGATCCCTTAGTAAGAAACTCATTAATGAAGATGTTTTCCCGTAAACATTTTAATGAGCTCAATAATTCTGACCAACTGGAGTCGCTACAAAAAGAAGCCCTAGTCTTACTATCCGGCGTCTTAGCTGAAAACGACTACCCCATCGAACTCGAAGAGGTTCTTTTCACCCGCATGGTCATTCAGTAGAGGCAACACGATGAATTCAGAACGGTTAGCCTATCAGGAGGTGTTCGAAGATAAAACACCCAATAGACTGAGCGAAAGTCAGGTAATGAAGCAGTACCTTCCCCTGGTGAAACGCTCAATCTCCCAACTGCGTAGTCATTGCGGCACTGTACTCACCATAGAAGATATGGAGCAGATCGGCATGATGGCACTGCTTGAGTCAGCTCGCCGCTACCCTGGCGAATATGATAATGGCTTTATCTCCTATGCGGGGCAAAGAATCCGCGGCTCCATACTCGATGAACTAAGACGTCAGGATTGGCGTCCACGTCCGGTAAGGCAGCAAGCCCATGAGCTTAACGACATGGTGCGTAAGCTGACCCGATCACTCGGACGCGATCCCACTGATATCGAAGTTGCTGACTCCATGGGGCTCAGCCAAGTCCAATACAGAGAGCGCCTCTATGCATCTCAATCTGAGTCCATGAAGAGCTTAGATGACCTATTAAGTGCAGGTAGTCATTTCGCCGACAAGTCAGATGTAATTGAACAATTTTCTACCAAAAAGACATTAATCAAAGCAATATCAAAATTAAATAAAAGAGAACAGCTAATTCTGTCGCTTTATTATCAACATGAACTCAATTTGAAAGAGATTGCTGCGACATTAGGATTAACTGAAACTCGAATTTGTCAGCTACAGAAGCAGGCAGTGAAACAACTTCAGGTGATCTACAAACAATGGGAGCAGTAAGATAGGTAAAGTGTTATGAGTAAGCTAATAGGGCTGTTTATTATTCTGGTATCGGTATTTGGCGGCTATGTATGGGCTGGTGGCAACCTAAGCTCTCTATGGCAACCGGCTGAAATTCTGATTATCTTCGGTGCAGGTATCGGTTCCTTAATTATCGCCAATCCTCAAGCTGTACTTAACGATATGTATGAGCAACTTCGCGAACTGATCCAAACAGAGAAAGAGGATCCTGAACTCTACCCCCAACTCTTTGGCTTGATGGGCATGCTCATGAATCAGATCCAATCTCAGGGCCTTAAGGTACTCGACGATCATGTTGAAAAGCCTAGAGAGAGTTCACTATTTCTTATGTATCCCGCAGTATTGGAACACCCAAATGTACTGAACTTTCTCATAGACAATTTACGCCTACAGTCTATAGGCAAGATATCTCCCCATGATCTGGAACACATTTTGGAAGAGGAAATCTACCGCATTGAAGAGGACAGATTAAGACCCTCCCATGCTTTAGCAAAGATAGCAGAAGCCATGCCGGGTTTCGGTATTCTCGCCGCAGTTATGGGGATCATCATCACCATGTCCAATATTGACGGTCCCATCACTATGATTGGCGTTAAAGTCGCGGCAGCATTGGTTGGTACCTTTATCGGAATCTTTGCCTGTTATTGCCTGTTCGAGCCCATATCTAAGGCATTGGAGCACTTAGTCGAACGCAAATCTGCACAGCTACGTTGTGTCGCCGCTATGTTGACCGCCTTCGCCAAAGGTAAGCCACCAATGCTCGCCATAGATGCCGGAAGAAAGCAGATCCAGAGTGAAAACAGACCCTCATTTATCGATCTCGAACGTTGGATGGTGGAACAAAAAAGCTAATGGCGATTAAAAACGATCCCGTCATCATCAAAAGACGTAAACGCCGGAAGAAAAGTGGCAGCCACGGTGGTGCCTGGAAGGTGGCCTTTGCCGACTTTACTTTAGCCATGATGGCCCTTTTTATGGTGCTATGGATCCTGCAAATAGCCGATCAACAGGAACGCACTATGATAGTGCAATACCTGAAGGGGGACATGTTTGCTACCGGTTCTATTAACCCATTCGATCTAAGTCAAAAACCTTCAATGATAGATCTACAGGGCTCCATTGCTCTACAACAGGCAATAGTACCGGCAACCGGAACTGGCGTAGAGAGATCGGGTCCGGCAATGCATAACCATATTCCTGCAGGTGAAGATAACCCCAAAGCAGGCAGGGGGCCTGAACTCAACTCTTTAGTACCCGGCCAATTTGAAACTCAGGCTCAGCTGGAGTTTTTAGCCAGAGAGATCAATGAAATCAGTAAAGAGGTCAACTTGGGAGCCAATGTTGAAATTAAGGTGGTTCCTCAAGGGATAAGAATTTTAGTCCACGATAGTGTCCATAAGTTTATGTTCACCCGAGGTAGCTCAGATATGAAGCCTTACTTCGAAGATCTCCTGATGGCACTAGGCCCTTTGCTGAGCAAGGTGGAAAATAAGATCAGCATCTCAGGACATACAGACTCGACCCCTTATGCAGGTAAAACATTTACCAATTGGGAGCTGTCGAGTCAGCGAGCCCTCCTAGCCAGACGCGTACTTGAATATGGCGGTATAAAACGCGATCAAGTCATTCAGGTGACGGGCATGGCAGATCAAGCTCCCTATGTACAAACCGATCCGGCAGCGGCAGCTAACAGACGGATCGAGATGTTGGTTTTAACCTCATCGTCCGAGCTACAGATACGAGAGATGACTGGCTTGCCCCAAAAAAATACGGCACCCGATGTTAGGCTAAAAAAGGCGCAAAAGCTGGCTGAGGAAAATCTACCTCGCGCTCGCTATCCAGAACATTGGAACAACTATGAAGCGATATAAATATTTACTTTCATAGATATTATCGATCTTTAAAGCTGAATTTGTAAAATTGGGGCGGTATGAAAGAGAGACGAGATAGGCTTATCTATGCCGGACTATGTTTAGTTTATTGTCATTCAGTCCACAGAAAATATTGAGCCAATAAGATCAGATTTAAACTATGCACAGGATTGCTCTATGAGTCAGTTTGAAGAGTTTGCAAGTGTCGATAAGCAGAAGAAAATAAAACTCGACCATCAAGATAATCGCCAACACGCCAGGATCAGCTTAAGGAAAAAAATGGGTGAAAACTTAGCCCTAGCTTGTGACGGTATAACGGTAACTCTCTACAGGAAAACCTGGTGGAGTCGCAAGAAGTTAGGCATAGCTAACATTAAAGATATTGGTATTGGTGGGATCGGGTTAATCACTTCAGTGCCGTTAAAGTTAGAGCAGGTCATTGAGATCCAACTTCAAGATCAGCTGTTATCGGCCGAGATATCCCGGACCGGTTCTATCAATAACAAGCTTCACTTCTTCGGAGCACGTTGGCTAGCAGCTGATGATAACGAGATTATCTCTATGATCAATAAGATTCAGCCAGCGTTGATTTAAACACGCTTCTCTGATCTTCCCAAGATAACAAAGAATGAGTGTATCGGGAGGTTACAATGACGACTCCACATAGACGAAAGGGACCCGATGGTCTACAAAAAGCATTTCTCTACCTGATTTTACTCGACTGGTTTATGCTCTTATATATATCGACTGAAATGAGAGATATGACCTTTAGACACGGTGTGTTCGCTTCATTTATGCTAACCATGTTCAACCTGATTCTGGTTAATCTCTGTTTTCGTCGTGCCAGACGTTCAGGTGACACCTACTTGCTGTACCCAGTCATAGCTGGAGCGCTATTTTCGTTTATATTGATGAGTTGCTTTTTCTTTTTCTGATAAACAACCATTTAACTTACTGATTGCAGTGATAAAGCCTTTCCGGATTTAACCTCACCGATAAAGTCATCGGCCGTTAATGGTCTATTAAACAGATACCCTTGGAAAGTATCACAATCGTGGTGCAACAAAAACTCATACTGCTTCTGAGTCTCAACACCCTCGGCGACCACCTGCAAGTTCAGGCTATGAGCCATATTAATAATAGCTATAACAATAGAGTTAGAGGCATCGTTGACACCAATTTGACTCACAAAGGCAGCATCTAGTTTAAGCCTGGATAGGGGTAAGCTTTGTAAATAGCTCAAAGAGCTATACCCGGTACCGAAATCATCGATTGCAATCGATACTCCAGCTTCTTTCAATACTCCCATGCGCTGTCGGATGATATCGAGATTAGTCAGTAAGGCATACTCAGTCAATTCAAGCTCAATACTCCCTGCAGCGAGTCCATGCTGACGAATAACGTCTAACAGATTCTCGACAAAGTCATCATGATTAAATTGTCTGGCACTGACATTTATGGCAATTGAGCCCAATTCAACGTCCTCACTTTGAAGCCTCTTACTATATCTGCAAGTCTCAGCTAAAACCCAATCACCAAGCTCCTGAATAAGCTCACTTCCTTCAGCAATAGGAATAAACAACGAGGGAGGGATATTTCCTTTTTCAGGGTGAAGCCAGCGTAACAATGCCTCAGCACAAACAATGTCTCCTTCACGATCAACGATGGGTTGATACACCAGTGAAAGCTGATTAAGCTCGATAGCATTCTTTAGCTCACTCTTAATAAGTAAACTATGTTGTGCCACCCGTTCCATCTCAGCACAATAAACGACATGAGCGCCACTTCCTTGCTCTTTGGCTTGATGCATTGCCAAATCAGCATGCTGCAATACCTGTTCCGGATCGATATCTGACAAATTATCTAAAACACAAATACCCACACTGGCTGAAATATTCAGGGTTTGATTGTTGATATGAAAGCTTCGACCTATCATCTGCCTGATTTGGCTCGCCAAAGCCATAGTACGTCGCTTTGCGACGCTTGGGTCGTCAGATAGCCCTTGAGCAAGAATGACAAACTCATCGGCACCGAGTCTCGCAATCAACGCATTAGTAGAAAAATAACTCGATAGTCGTGCTGCGACTTGGATCAACAAGCGATCACCATGATGGTGGCCCAAAGCATCATTGATCATCTTAAAATTATCAAGGTCGATGACAAATAAGGCTGCTGAACCCGCTAGTTTGCGCTCTTTAATACGATAAAGCTCATCTAACAAGGATCGACGGTTAGCCAAATCAGTGAGAAGATCATGATTAACCTGGTGCATTATGGCCTGCTGGTTTCTCACATCGTCCGATACATCTGTATGGGTACCTATCATCCGAATAGGTTTTCCTTTAGGATCCCAGTCAACGATCATTCCCCGATCAAGAACCCAAATGTAATGACCTAACTTATGCTTAAGCCGGTGAACACTTTCAAACTCTTCCTCTTTACCATTTAAATACTTGTGTAGGGAATTTAAAGCCTCTGCTTTGTCTTCAGGATGCAGTAGTTTCTGCCACGTTTTAAGTTCAGATTTTAGCTCATCAGAGTGATAGCCCAGCATCTCTTTCCATCGATCGGAGAGAAAAACTTCATCGGTGGTTAAATTCCAATCCCAGATTCCGTTCCTTGAAACTTCGACCGCAAATAGCCACCTTTGCTGGCTATCATTCAACTGTTTTTCACTAAGTTGAAGTCTTTTATCAAAATCAGAAAGGTGACTCTGAATAGCTATAACTTCACTAAAAAATGAGACTATCGGCTTATTATCATTAACTTTTTGATCCTGAGTTCTATCCGTTACAGCGCGGGCTTTCAGGCTTAATGCCCTAAGTGGTTGAATGAGGTAGAAGTGTAACAGTACTAAAAATATTATTAATCCAAATAGATGTATTCCCGATGAACGTATAGCACTTTGTCGAACCTCTTTGTTCACCCCATTAATCAAGGGGGATATGTCATACTCTAGATAGATAAGATCATGCAAATCGGAACTGTTTTTTTGAAACTTTGTATCTAAGGGGTAATAGGCCTGAACCGCTAAGCGTTTAAAATTTATTGCAATATACGGAGTGTTGACGCTGGCAACTTGCTTATGAATAAGAGGATCATACCCATCGATAACCTCTACAGCCTTACTGTCCCGCCAAACGATATGGTTTGCAAACCGAATATTACTGGCTTGATTGAGTATGGTATAAACCGTGATATTAAAATCAGTTGCCGCAAGCGCAATCTCCTGCTCTATTCTGGGCGAATCTTGAATAGCTAAAGCTGATTCTACAATATGCTGCATTTTTATTAGATGCTGTTCAATACGCGTCACCTCACCCGCAATCGCTTCACGCTGCATTTCATTACGCTCATAGAAAAAATCTACCCATGTAAGGCAGCAGTATAGAGTGAAAGCAAAAATAGGAATGACAAAGACCAAAGAGGGTCGACTCAATTTCAACAAAAGTAAATTTACCCTGGGTTGAATAATAAATGATAACGCGCGTAAAGCTTATGCTAACGGTTATTTAGTATATAGGTAAAAGACCATAAGGTTAAAATTTTTTAGGTAAATGTAAATATGGGGATAATTACATGATTCAATCATATATGAGGTGGAGACAAGCTAGGCGAAAATCTTGAATTAATTATCGAACGAAATATATCTATGCCAAGCAGGTTTTAACCAAGACGTTATTGATTCAGTTAACGGCCACTCTGCGTTAATAGCTAAGAGCGAAGGCACCTGTCATGGCCAGCTACGCTAACGCGATATTCGCCCTACGACCCACAGGGATGTGGGAAGTGCCTTAAATTGTTGGGAACAATTTTGGCCTTCACATGGGTATGTGGCTCACTCCGTTCGAACTCTTTATTCCCCCATGCCCGCTCGGTCACTTCTCGAAATAAAGGGTCCAGACTAAAAACGAAAAAAGCCCGTTGCGTTAGCAACTGGCTCTATCGACTCTCTTAACGAGAAATTAGGCGTCTGGAAATGACCTACGACCCACATGGATGTGGATAGTGTCACTTATGCAGGAGCATATAAGTTACCTCTCACAGTCCACGAAGTGGACACATGGGGGCGAAGAGATTGCACATAATGTACGCAGTACATTGCA
>SDWK01000522.1 GCA_004195335.1 Shewanella sp. | reverse complement strand
ATGTTAGGCATGCACGGCTCGAAGGCGGCGAACATTGCCGTTCAAGAGTGCGATCTGCTGATCGTTGTCGGGGCGCGTTTCGATGACCGCGTTACCGGACGTCTGGCCTCATTTGCCGAGCATGCAAAGGTGATTCATCTCGATATCGACACTGCCGAATTGGGCAAGTTGCGTCGCCCGGATGTTGCGATAGCCGGCGATCTTCGGCAGATTTTACCGGCCTTGTGTGCAAATATTGAGATAACCCCATGGCAGGACGAAGTGGCGCAGCTTAAACGTGAACACCGTTGGAACTATGAAAGACCCGGTGAGCTCATTTTCGCCCCTGCGATGCTGAATCGGTTAGCCGATAAGTTACCCGAAGACAGTGTGGTTTGCTGTGATGTTGGCCAGCACCAGATGTGGGTGGCGCAACATATGTGGTTCCGCAAACCCGAAGATCATCTCTCCAGTGCCGGTCTTGGTACTATGGGATTCGGCTTACCCGCTGCTATCGGCGCGAAAGTATCCCGCCCCGATGCGACCGTGGTCGCCGTGTCAGGAGATGGCTCATTTATGATGAATGTACAAGAGTTGACCACCATCAAGCGTCGTAAGTTACCAGTTAAAATACTACTCATCGATAACCAGAAGCTAGGCATGGTGAAACAGTGGCAGCAGCTGTTCTTCGAAGAGCGTTATAGCGAGACCGATCTCTCCGATAACCCTGATTTTGTCACTTTAGCGTCGGCGTTCGACATCCCTGGCCGCACAATCACAACAACCGATCAAGTTGAAGAGGCGCTGGATCACTTAGTCAATTGTGAAGGACCTTACCTGCTGCATGTGAGAATTGATGATGCACATAACGTGTGGCCGCTGGTCCCGCCTGGGGCATCGAACAGGGACATGATGGAAGAGATGGATAAACAGACATGATGCTTTCATTAATGGTTTGGCCGTTAGTCCCGCCGGGGGCATCGAACAGGGACATGATGGAAGAGATGGATAAACAGACATGATGCTCTCATTAATGGTTTGGCCGCTGGTCCCGCCGGGGGCTTCGAATCGCGACATGATGGAAGAGATGGATAAATCAACATGATGACATTATCGGACACAAATAAGGCCTCACTTAAGACTGACATGATGGAGAAGCAGAGATGATTTACACCTTAACCTTAACACTTGCTCAGCGCCCAGAGGTGTTAGAACGAGTACTCAGAGTCGTGCGCCATCGTGGGTTTAAAGTCACCAAGATGAATATGCAATTAGAAGACAGCAAAACTGCCAGCTTAGATATGGCGGTTGAGAGTGAGCGTGCCATTGAACTACTTACCCATCAACTGGAAAAACTTTTTGATGTTATCGAATGCCGAGGGTTAACGGCTGAGCCAATTACAGCAGCACAAGTCGCCAGTTAGTGGTGTTTTAAAGACAACATAAATTATAGAGCAAGCTGAAGTCGCCAGTTGCAGCAGACTCGGTTGTAGTAGCTCCGATTGCAATAGACCCGTGTAGTAACTATTGAAAGAGATTGAGGGAAGAGATATGACCGCGAAGAAAGCAGAGTTCATTTGGTTTAATGGTGAGATCATGCCTTGGGGTGACGCCAAGGTACATGTGATGTCCCACGGTTTACATTATGGATCGTCTGTATTCGAGGGGATCCGTGTCTATGATACTCACCTTGGCCCTGCTGGCTTTCGCATAACACCTCATATCGAACGACTATTTGATTCAGCCAAGATCTATCGCATGCCAATTCCATACACATTCGATGAGTTGATGCAGTCTTGCAGTGACATAGTGAAGAAGAACAGTTTACAGAGTGCCTATATCCGTCCGTTGGCTTTTTATGGCGATGTAGGCATGGGGATCACCCCACCTAAAGATGCGGTGTGTGATGTGATGGTGGCAGCCTTCCCTTGGGGCGCATACTTAGGTGATGACAGTATGGAAGCGGGCGTCGATGTGGCGGTGAGCTCCTGGAATCGCTTAGCACCGAATACGATACCGACGGGTGCTAAGGCTGGTGGCAACTATCTATCATCGATTCAGATCTCAACCGAAGCGAAACGCAATGGTTTCCATGAGGGGATCGCCCTCGATGTTAATGGCTTGGTCAGCGAAGGCGCTGGGGCTAATTTATTTGTTGTTAAGAAAGGTAAAATTTACACACCTCCAGCAGCAGCTGCTATTTTAATGGGAATAACGCGTGACTCTATTATGGTACTTGCCCGTGATTTAGGCTACGAAGTCGTAGAAGAGGCGATGTCACGCGAGTTCCTCTACCTTGCCGATGAGATATTTATGACCGGCACAGCCGCTGAGATCGTGCCAGTACGGAGCGTCGATAGAATTGATATTGGTGTGGGTAAGCGCGGCCCGGTGACTAAGCAGATCCAGGATAGTTTTTTTGGCCTGTTTAACGGTAAAACAGAAGACAAATGGGGTTGGCTGGAAGTGTTATAAAAGAAGGCTCTAGTTTCTAGGTTCTAGGCACTAGGCTCTAGAAGCTAGGACTTAGATAAGCAAAGAATAAAGACGCCTAAGAGTTTTGCTCTTGGCTTAAAGAAATTAATTAGAAGGTTAAATTGGTTGCTCTTCCTAGGAACTAGGACCTAGTAACTCGACCCTTCTCAAAAAGGACAATCGCAATGCCAAAATTACGTTCAGCTACCAGTACCGAAGGTCGTAACATGGCCGGAGCCCGCGCTTTATGGCGTGCAACCGGCGTTAAAGATAATGATTTCGGTAAGCCGATCATTGCGATTTCTAACTCCTTTACTCAGTTTGTTCCAGGCCACGTTCACCTGAAAGATATGGGTTCACTGGTTGCTGGTGCCATCGAAGAAGCTGGCGGAATAGCCAAAGAATTCAATACAATTGCCGTCGATGATGGTATCGCTATGGGCCATGGAGGCATGCTGTACAGCTTGCCATCGCGTGAGCTTATCGCCGATAGCGTCGAGTACATGGTCAACGCTCACTGCGCCGACGCATTAGTGTGTATCTCAAACTGTGACAAAATCACCCCTGGCATGTTGATGGCCGCATTGCGTCTCAATATTCCGGTTATTTTTGTTTCTGGTGGCCCAATGGAAGCGGGTAAGACTAAGCTTTCTGACAAGATTATTAAACTCGATCTGGTCGATGCTATGGTGGCGGGTGCTGACAGTCGCGTATCAGATGAAGACAGCGAAAAAATTGAGCGCAGTGCCTGTCCAACCTGTGGTTCATGCTCAGGCATGTTTACCGCTAACTCGATGAACTGCTTGACCGAAGCCTTAGGTTTATCGCTGCCGGGTAACGGCTCTATGTTGGCGACTCACGCCGACCGCCGTGAACTTTTCCTCGAGGCGGGTCGCCGCATCATGGATCTTGCGACTCGTTATTATAAACATGACGATGAGTCGGCATTGCCGCGTAACATCGCCAACTTTAATGCGTTTGAAAATGCCATGACGTTAGATATCGCCATGGGCGGGTCGAGTAACACGGTATTGCACCTATTAGCCTCGGCATACGAAGGTAAAGTCGATTTCACTATGGCTGATATTGATAGACTTTCACGTCTGGTGCCGCATCTGTGTAAGGTTGCCCCATCGACGCCTGAATACCATATGGAAGATGTGCATCGCGCTGGTGGCGTAATGGGTATCTTGGGCGAACTCGACAGAGCGGGCTTACTCCATAACGATGCATACCATGTCGCAGGTAAGAATTTAAAAGCCGTGTTAGCCAAATGGGATATCGCTCAGAGCGATGATGCCGCCGTACATAGGTTTTACTCGGCAGGCCCAGCTGGTATTCCTACCACTAAAGCCTTTAGCCAAGCGTGTCGCTGGGATAGTGTCGATAATGATCGCGTGGGTGGTTGTATTCGTAAGCGTGAATTTGCCTTTAGTCAGGAAGGCGGCCTCGCCGTACTTTCCGGTAATATCGCCCTCGATGGCTGTATCGTTAAGACCGCGGGCGTCGATGAAGAAAATCATACCTTTATCGGTTCGGCTCGCGTCTATGAAAGCCAAGATGATGCCGTTGCAGGCATATTAGGTGGCGAAGTGGTTGCCGGTGATGTGGTGGTGATTCGCTACGAAGGCCCTAAAGGTGGCCCAGGCATGCAAGAGATGCTGTATCCAACCAGCTACCTTAAGTCACGTGGCTTAGGTAAAGCTTGTGCGCTTATCACTGATGGTCGTTTCTCTGGTGGTACTTCGGGTCTGTCTATCGGTCATGTTTCGCCGGAAGCGGCGGCGGGTGGCACCATAGCGTTAGTGGAAACAGGTGACAGAATAGAGATTGATATTCCGGCTCGTTCAATCAAGCTAATCGTTAGCGATGTTGAACTGGCGGCGCGTCGCAGCACGATGGAAGCGCTCGGTAAGCAAGCGTGGAAGCCAGTGGGTCGTGTAAGGGAAGTGTCATTAGCCCTTAAAGCCTATGCGCTACTCGCTACCAGCGCCGACAAAGGCGCTGTTAGAGATGTCACTATGCTGGAGGATTAATATGACTGAGTTAGCTTCAGGTTCACAAGCAGGTCAGTCTACAAACTCACAAGTAGATTTGGCTCACTATTATCTACAGAAGATTTTACTCTCCTCTGTGTATGATGTGGCCAAAGTCACGCCACTCTCAAGCTTGAATAAGCTATCGGCCCGTCTGGGTTGCCAGGTTTTTCTGAAGCGTGAAGATATGCAGCCGGTACACTCGTTTAAGTTGCGTGGCGCTTATAACAAGATATCTGAATTGACTGCAGAGGAATGCCAATGTGGTGTGGTTTGTGCCTCTGCGGGTAACCATGCTCAAGGGGTGGCCATGTCGGCTGCCGCTCGTGGTATTAGTGCTGTGATAGTGATGCCTGAGACGACTCCAGAGATTAAAGTCGATGCGGTAAGGCGTTTGGGCGGAGAGGTGATACTCCACGGTCAAGCGTTCGATCAGGCTAATGCTTATGCTCAAGAACTGGCAGAAACAGAAGGGCGTGTGTATGTAGCCCCTTTCGATGATGAAGCAGTGATAGCCGGCCAAGGAACGATAGCCCAAGAGATGTTGCAACAGCAGCGTGATATCGAGGTGGTGTTTGTGCCAGTGGGCGGCGGTGGATTGATTGCGGGTATCGCCGCATTTTATAAAGCCGTGATGCCACAAGTAAAAATTATCGGTGTCGAGCCAGAAGATTCAGCCTGTTTAAAAGCGGCACTCGAGGCAGGTGAGCGCGTAGTGTTGCCACAAGTGGGCCTGTTTGCCGATGGCGTTGCGGTTAAACAAATTGGCGCCGAGCCATTTAAAGTGGCGCGTCAGTATGTGGATGGGGTGATCACTGTGACCTCTGATGAGATCTGCGCCGCGGTGAAAGATATCTTCGAAGATACTCGCGCTATCGCCGAGCCAGCTGGGGCCTTAGCTCTTGCTGGCCTTAAAAAGTACATGGGCAACCAAGGTAAAGGCGAGAAAGTGGCCGCGATTTTGAGTGGTGCCAACGTGAACTTTCATAGCCTGCGTTACGTCTCGGAGCGCTGTGAACTCGGTGAGCAGAAAGAGGCTATCTTGGCGGTAAAAGTGCCAGAGAGGCCGGGGATATTCCTAAGGTTCTGTGAGTTACTCGAAAAGCGGGTGATGACTGAATTTAACTATCGTTTCAGTAGTCGTGATAAAGCGGTGGTATTTGCGGGCATTCGTTTGTCTGAAGGACAAGTTGAGCTTGATGAGATCATTGCCAGACTCGAAAATGATGGTTTTGAAGTGCAAGACTTGTCTCGTGACGAAACCGCTAAACTGCATGTGCGCTACATGGTGGGTGGACACCCACCTGAGCCACTCGAGGAACGCCTGTTTAGCTTCGAATTTCCAGAGCATCCTGGCGCCCTGTTTAAGTTTTTGACAACTCTGCAGAGCAAATGGAACATCAGTTTATTTCACTATCGTAATCATGGCGCAGCTTATGGCAGAGTGCTTGCCGGGTTTGAAGTGCCTGAAAGCGATAATGTGGCATTTCAGCAGTTTCTCACTGAGCTTGGTTTCGTCTATCAGGAGGAAACAAGCAGCCCAGCTTATAAGCTCTTCCTGGATAATAGAGAGTAGAGTAATTAAGAGCTATAGTGCGGGATAATAGAGGTATGTCCTGTTACGCATAACTCGTTAACACCAGTGAGTATTTTAAAAAATTGAGAGGACGCAATCGCGTCCTTTTTTATGTTATGGTTGCTTTTCAAACACCAGTTTGAATTCTGAGTTTAAGTTTAAGTTTAAGTTTAATGGGAACGTTGGTGGCGGGTTAGCCTTAAGTCCACTTGTGCTCATTAAAGCTAAAAAATAAGATGCCTTAAGGCACTGGAATATTAATATACCTGTTTAATATGTAGGGAATTCGTATATATCCGATACGAGTTAACCTTAACCCCTTATCTTTCAGAGAAGACCTTACCGAGGAAAGAAGATGTTAGTTGCACCCTATATCGATGCGTTTAATCCCCCACGTAGAACCTTGATGGGCCCTGGTCCATCCGATGTGTATCCCGAAGTACTTGCCGCTCAGTCTCGCCCAACCATAGGTCATTTAGACCCCTTGTTTGTTGGCATGATGGATGAGCTTAAAGAGCTGATTCAGTATGCGTTCCAAACGACCAATGAGATGACGCTTGCCGTCTCGGCGCCAGGCTCCGCGGGTATGGAGACGTGTTTCGTCAACTTGGTCGAAGCGGGCGAGAAGGTGATTGTGTGTCGCAATGGTGTATTCGGTGAACGTATGCGTCAGAACGTCGAACGCGTCGGCGCCATAGCCGTTGTGGTCGACAATGAGTGGGGCGAAGCGGTGAACCCGGCAGATGTGGAAGCGGCCCTGAAGGCGCATCCAGATGCCAAATTTTTAGCCTTCGTTCATGCGGAAACTTCAACTGGCGCACTATCCGATGCAAAAACCTTGTGTGCATTGGCAAAGCAATATGACTGTCTTTCGATAGTCGATGCGGTGACATCACTCGGCGGCGTCGAACTGAGAGTCGACGAGTGGGGCATAGATGCCATCTATTCCGGCAGTCAGAAGTGTCTCTCTTGTGTGCCGGGTCTGTCACCTGTGTCGTTTTCACCTGCGGCAGTTGCGAAGCTTAAAGGGCGTAAAACCCCGGTGCAGAGTTGGTTCTTAGATCAAACCTTAGTGATGGGTTATTGGAGTGGTACAGCCGATAACGGTGCAAAGCGTAGTTATCATCATACGGCTCCGGTGAATGCGCTCTACGCGCTGCATGAATCACTACGTGTATTGGCTAACGAAGGCTTGGAAGCCGCCTGGCTGCGCCATGCAGATATGCACCAAGTGCTGCGTCAGGGTCTAGAAGGATTGGGGCTTAAGTTTGTGGTCGATGAGGCTTCACGTCTGCCTCAGCTCAATGCGGTCTATATTCCTGAGGGGATCGATGACGCCGCCGTACGCACTCAACTATTAGAGAACTATAACCTGGAGATCGGAGCAGGCTTGGGTGCGTTAGCAGGTAAGGCATGGCGTATCGGTCTGATGGGCTTCGGTGCCCGCCGCGAGAATGTCGCCTTGTGCCTGAAAGCTTTGGAAGATGTACTGAACTAGCTTGTGAGTTTAGCGCGATAAACAGAAGCAGCATTGAAGTGATTCAATGCTGCTTTTTTATGTCATGGACGATTAACAATCGACGTTGTGTCGGGACATCTTGTAATAGAAAGTTATGTCGAATGCCATGGACGATTGGCAATCGATGTTATGGTTTGATGATTTTCACTTCTGTTTAATGCCCTTCACCGGCGACGTCTGCTCATCGATAGGGTTACATCATTATTGTCTTTTACTGTAATGGCTTACGCCTAATGTTTACCTTGTTAAAATCCCAACCATTTTGTCATTTATCCTATTACTGCCAGTGACATAGTCTATCCTTAAATTAAGATGGGATAAAAATAGGCCAAGGATATGAGAATGACGTTGCAGTTTTTAGGGGCGACGCAGGAGGTCACCGGATCGTGTCATCTGTTGGAGGTGGATGGCCAGCAACTGCTGTTAGACTGTGGGCTCATTCAGGGGGGGAAGGCAGACCAACTGCGTAACCATGAGCCTTTTCTGTTCGATCCTAAAACAATCGCAGCCGTCGTGTTAAGTCATGCCCATATCGACCATTCCGGTCGCCTTCCTCTACTGGTTAAGTCTGGATTCACTGGCCCTATCTTTACCCATAAAGCGACCGCTGAGCTGTGTGCCATCATGTTAAAAGATGCGGCCATGCTGCAGCGACGTGATGCGGAAAGATTGAATAAGAAGCGGGCCAAGCAAGAGATGGAGCCTATCGAACCCCTGTTTATTGAAGAGGATGTCGATAGAGCCATGGCCCTGTTTGTGTTGTTGGATTATGGCGAGATGACCCGGATTATCCCCCACGTCGATATCTGTCTGTCAGATGCTGGCCATATATTGGGATCGGCGATAGTCGAACTTTTCTTAGGAGAAGGGAGTGAACAAAAAAAACTGGTTTTCAGTGGCGACTTAGGCCGTGAGGGTATGCCCTTATTGAAAGACCCCTGTTTAGTCGACAGTGCCGATCTGGTGATGATGGAGAGCACCTACGGTAACCGCATGCATCGCAGTTGGGATGACACAATGGAAGAGCTGAAACAGATCTTCTCTAAAGCGATCAGTGAAAGCCATGGCAATATTCTTCTGCCGGCATTTTCAGTGGGACGTGCACAGGAGCTGTTATACCTGTTTCACCTGTACGCAAAGGAGTGGGATCTGTCTCGGTGGAAAATCTGTCTCGATAGCCCCATGGCAATAGAGGCGACTCGGGTGTATCTGAATAACTATCCCTTGATGGACGATGACTTTAAACGTTTTACCCGTATGCATCCCGGGCAACATCCGCTGTTATCCAATGTGGATTTTATTCTCAGCACCGACGAGTCCATGCTGCTCAACGATATACATAAAGGGTATATCATCATTGCAGGTAGCGGTATGTGTAATGGTGGGCGTATCCGCTGTCATCTGGAGCATAATCTATGGCGCAGTGAGTGCGACGTGATCATCTGTGGTTATCAGGCCATTAGCACGCCGGGTCGATTGTTAGTGGATGGGGCCAAACAGCTCACAATTAACGGTAAGAGTATAGATGTGAAAGCGGCTATTCATACGGTCGGTGGCCTCTCTGCACATGCGGATCAAGCCGAGTTGATACGCTGGTATTGTCATTTTAAAGACAGACCACCATTAGTCTTGATACATGGTGAGTCAGAGGCACAAGAGGGGCTGGTCGATAAGCTGCAGCAGGAGATCGGCACTTGCCCTCGAGCCCTTGCTATAGCAACTTATGGTGACAAGCTCGACCTTAATGCGTTACCCGAACTCATCTGGATAAAACCTTAACTGTTTTTTAAGTGTGCGTGTTGGTTTGCGATTTGAGCAGATTCCTAAGTGTGACCGTTACTCTATTGCAACTTGGTTTAGGCAGAGATCAGATAAACTGAATTAAACTGCCATTTTTATTTTTTAGCCATTAACAACGGCTAAAAAGCTCAATCCTGATTACGCTTCCCTGTTTACTACACCCTATAAACGCCCTGAAATATCTTCAATGTTAGTGCCATTCGCTATGATGAACACTCAAATGAAACGATCAAGCTAATAGCGTTGGTATAAGACCTAAGATATTGATAGGGTATGGATTGACTTTAAATCCACAAATCTCATGATGTGAAGGATCACTTATGGCAGCGGTTCGCTCTGAATACCAATATCTTTGTCACGGTATTCATTCAGCACTCCCTAAAGGACGTGCCTCGGGTCAATTGACCATATGTAAAACCCACCTGATGTTTACGGTTAACGATAAAAAAATTCAACTTGGCTTTGCTGAACTTGAGATATCTCAAGGCGGTGCAAGTGATCGGCTGATCTTCTTTAATCATCCCGGATGCGCCGAATGGCGATTCTATTGTTCCGATCGTTCGATTTTAAAAAATCCCTTTCTAAAGCAAGCTCCACACCTGAGTGGGGTGATGTCACAGGCTCGCAATAAGCGTCAATTGAACTGGTTGATATTGACTGTGGTTATTCTTCTGTGTGTTTTAGTTCCGTTAGGTTTGCTCGGTAGTTTAGGCATGGGCAGTAAGATGTTAGCTAAACAAGTTCCTGTAGAGTGGGAGGAGTCTTTAGGTTCATCGAGTTTCGATCAGTATTCATTGCAGTCTGAAATTATGGATGAGAAGAGAGCGAATCAATTACTCACTCCTTTAGTTCAACCCCTGCTGAGGGCGATACCGGATAAACGTTATGACTATAAATTCTATATTAGTGACGATCCACAGCTGAACGCGTTTGCCCTGCCTGGTGGTGTGGTGGTGATCAACTCCGGATTGATCTTAGCTGCCGATTCGGCCGAAGAGTTATTAGGCGTATTGAGCCATGAGATCACCCATGTTCGTGAGCAACATGGCATTCGTAATTTGATCTCAAGTGCGGGTAGCTACTTGATCTTAAGTGCGGTTCTTGGCGACGTTTCGGGTTTGATGGCCGTTGTGGTCGACTCGGCTCCCTTGTTGATCAATCAAGGTTATTCACGCCAGTTTGAGACCCAAGCAGATGAACAAGGTTTTGATATTTTAGTCGCCGCCAATATTGACCCCAAGGGGCTGCCTCTGTTTTTTAAAAAGCTGTTGGATAAAGAGGCTAAGGTTCTGGAGAAGATAGAAGATGAAGACCAACGTAGTCTAATCGAGGCTGGTCTTGGTTTTTTGAGCTCTCACCCAGCGACCAAAGATCGTATCGAGAATTTGCAAGCTAGGGCCGAAAGTATAGAGGCTGAATTTATTGTGTTAACCGATGAATTTAACTTGCTACGCGATGGGGTTGCTGACTTTGTTGTCGAACAGGATGAGCCTGAAGGTTAATTAGTGACTGCTGATGTACTTACCAGACAGAGTGGAATGAATTGTCTAAGTAATAAGTCATAAATGATAAAAGGGAAATATGATGGAAGCAAAAATAAAGGGCTCTCAAGCCTTTTCCTACATAGATATCGATCTGGAACCGGGTGAGGCAGTCATTGCTGAATCTGATGCCATGAGCAGTATGGATGCTGATTTAGATTTAACAGCAACCTTCAATGGGGGATTTTTTAAAGGCTTATTGAAGAAGTATTTAGGTGGCGAAACTCTGTTTATTAGTCGCTTTAGTAATAATACATCTGCGCCGAAACGAGTGACCTTAGTTCAACCTGTTCCCGGAGAGATCCGTTGCTATGAACTCAATGGAAATGAATTTAACCTTCAACCTGGGGCTTATCTAGCATCGACAGAAGGGGTGACCTTAGGCTTGAGATGGGCTGGTTTGGTCTCTTTTATCGCTCGGGAAGGCCTGTTTAAACTGACGGTAACTGGCAATGGTAAAGTTTGGTATGGCGCTTACGGTGCACTGCTCGAGAAAGAGATCGATGGTGAGTATATTGTCGATACATCTCATTTGGTGGCCTATGAGCCCGGGATAAAACTTAAGTTACAGTTGGCTGGGGGCATTTTCTCTAGTTTCTTTGGTGGTGAAGGCTTAGTGACTCGGGTGGAGGGCAAGGGAAAAATAATTGTCCAGAGCCGAAGCGTCTCAGGTCTTGCTGGTTGGCTAAACCCAAAGTTCAGATAGTTCAGGGAGAGAATGCATAATGGAAATTGAATTGTTACATCGTCCCGGTAATACGGCTGCCAAAATAACGCTTCAAGCGGGGCAAATGATTACAGCCGAGGCTGGTGCCATGATCGCCATGAGCGGCAATATGGACATTACCACCACAACTCATAAGAAGAAGTCTGGTGGTTTCTTTAAAGCGGCTAAACGCATGTTGGCTGGCGAATCTCTGTTCCTCAATCATTTTGAACCTAAGCAAGGTTCGGGAGAGGTGTTTCTGGGAACCAGCCTTGCCGGCGACATGATGACTATGGACTTAGATAATGAAAGTCTTATCGTACAAAATGGCGCCTATATGGCTTCATCGGAAGGCATTGACGTCGATATGGGGTGGCAAGGGTTTAAGTCTTTGCTGTCTGGCGAGAGTGTGATCTGGTTGAATCTTAAAGGAAAAGGTAAGATCCTTATCTCCTCTTTTGGCGCTATTTATCCGGTAGAAGTCGATGGGGAATACATTGTAGATTCTGGTCATATTGTCGCTTTCGATGAAACCTTAGATTTCACTATTACTAAGGCAGGCAAGAGCTGGTTGCACTCGTTTCTTGGTGGTGAAGGCTTAGTGTGTAAGTTCAAAGGTACGGGAACGGTGTGGTGTCAATCTCATAATCCATCGAGCTTTGGCGGCGTATTGAGATCATCACTTCGCGCACGTAAAGCTTAAGGGGAACTGTGATGAATCAAACTTATAATATTACCCTTACTGGTGAACTGATTGGCGATATTGAGCTGTCAGATGCCATTGCCGTATTTGCCAAGTTATTTAAGTTACCTATAGATAAAGCGCAAGATTTTTTTAACAAGGCTCCATTAGTCGTTAAAAAGTCTGTTGATGGCGATACCGCAAATAAGATCCAGCTGATCTTACAAAAGTCTGGTCTGCATTGTGAAATCAATCCGGTACAGATGCTTGAGTCTGAAACGAGCAATGAAGAGATGTTGATGACCTCATCTGCAGCCGAAGTTCAGGATGAGCAAGAGGTTCATAAAAAGGAAGACGTTGTGAATAGTGAATTGCAAACATCCCCTGACCAAGCGCAGGCTGATTTTAAGTTTAAGGGTCTTAAGTTCGAGATGGCGGGTCAACCAGATTATGGGTTTGTAACGGTACATGTCCCAGCGGGTGAGATGCTAAAAGTGGAAGCATCGGCCATGGCTACCATGGACACCAACATGCAGATGAAAACTAAGATGCGTGGTGGATTGGGCCGTTTTGTCACGGGGGAGAACATCTTTGTTAATGAGTTCACCGCCGCAAATATGGAAGGTGAGGTGGGCATCGCCCCTGGCGCTCCCGGAGATCTGCGCCATCAGTATCTGGATAATGACACCATCTACCTACAGAACTCAGCGTTTGTGGCTTGCAGCAGCGGCGTTGAGATTGAGAGTAAATGGCAGGGATTAGTGAAAGGCTTTTTCTCTGGGGAGAGTCTGTTTTTAATTCGAGCCCAAGGTAAAGGCGATCTCTGGTTTAACTCCTACGGCGCCATTATCGAAATTGATGTGACGGATGATTATGTGGTCGATACCGGCAATATCGTGGGCTTCACCTCAGGTCTTGAATATAAGATCACGAAAGTGGGCGGTTACAAGTCGCTCTTTTTCTCGGGAGAGGGCTTAGTCTGTCGCTTCTCCGGTGAAGGTAAGGTTTGGATCCAAACACGCAGTTCGGCGGCATTTGTTGGTTGGGCGCACTGGTTCAGACCTGTGAACAAGAAAGGCTAGCGTTTAGCTTTAAAGTTTAAATTTTAAATTTCAGTGGCATTTGTTGGTTGGGTATATTGGGTTTAGGCCTGTGAACAAGAAAGGCTAGCGTTTAGCTTAAAGCTTAAATTTCAGTGGCATTTGTTGGTTGGGAGTATTGGCTTTAGATCGGTCAACAAAAAAAGTGAGACAAAAAATGGCTCTATATTCCTATAGAGCCATTTTTGTTTATCAGCCTTAGCGATTATTTATTGAATAGCTGGACGATGATTAGAATAATCAGTGCCGGGCAGACAAATTTTACATATAGCGGCCAGATGCGCCAGAAGAGACCGTTAGCGTTTACCCCTTCCTGAGCTTGGATCTCCTTAAGCAGATCATTCCGTTGCCATACCCATCCCAGATAGATAGCAATACCCAATGCAATAAGAGGTTGAGCTCGCTCTGTGGTCATGGTGATCATAAAGCTAAACAGTTGATCGAAGTTCAGCACCACAGTCAAAGATAAAACAATAATCAGTGCGCCGACCCAATAGGTGGCCTTGTTACGGTTCATCGACTTTTTCTCCATCAGGTAGCTGGTGGGCACTTCTACAATTGAGATTGCAGAGGTGAGGCCGGCTATGGTCATCAAGACAAAAAAGATAAAAGCTAACAGGTATTGTAAGTTGCCACCTAAGGTATCAAATAGTGCAGGTAGTACCGTAAACACTAAAGTATCAGAGTTGAGTAAACTGCCATCGGCGGCAAATATCTGTACGCCGTTATGTTGAGCCACATACATGGCTGGAATGATCATTAAGGCGGCCAGAAAGGCTACGCTGGTGTCAGTCAGGGTGACATAAGCGGTAAGCTTGCCCAAATCTTCGTTTTTACTGAGGTAAGCGCCATAGACCATCATGGCACCTGTACCTATGGTTAATGAGAAGAAGGTTTGGCCCAATGCGCCGATGAGCACATCCGGATCCCAGATCTGAGAGAAGTCAGGTTGTAATAATACCGCTAAGCCTGTCATGGCCCCTGGCTGAGTAAGAATATAGATAACCCCCATCACTAAGATAAGCAGTAGTAAGGGCATAAGCCTTTTCGACCACAGCTCGATCCCTTGTTGTACGCCTTGGCGTATCACCAACACCACCATCAAGATAAATATTGTGGTGAACACTAAGTTGCGTGATACAGAGAAGTCCATCAACCACGCGGATGCCTGCGTAAAGCCAAATAGTTTCGCTATCGGTGCTAGGGCGAAGCTGACAAACCAGCCGGAAAGAATGGTGTAGAAGGTGCAGATTAAGGTCGCTGTAGCGATGGAGATAAAGCCGATAGCCTTACCTATTTTTCGACTGACAACTCCTGAGCCAATTTTTGCCATGGCATCGGCAGGGTTAGTTTGGCCATGACGTCCGATCATCAGCTCGGCGACGAGCATCGGATAACCTAAGATCAAGATAAGCACCAGATAAACGAGCAGGAAAGCTCCGCCACCATGGGTTGCGGCTTGAGTGGGAAAGCCCCAAATATTACCGACGCCAACGGCTGATCCAGCCGCCGCCATAATAAAGCCCAATCGTGAACTAAAATGATTTGAATCTGTGCTGGCCATGCCTGTATCTCTCTCTTTTTTCAAGAGGAGGCATGATAGAGGTTTATGGATGATGGTCAATGGTGCTTTATGTCGATAACTTGTTGCTTTTTGAATTTCATTATCGAAATAGTGCTATTTTATGGGTATAAATTCCAATGTTAATCTTAAAGGCGATATAAGTTTGCGTGAGGTAGTGTTCTATTCGTCACTGACGCAAGAAAGTTGCGTGCGGATAAATTTACTATTTTGAGCCTAACCTCTCTAATAAAGTCAGCCGCGGTTGAAGTATTGTTTATATCGTGAGCAATATCGCTTCTATGTGGGTAGCTGAGTTAGTGTGCTATTAAACTGTGTGCTGCGGGAGAGGTATGCTGGTTTGGTTCTTCACCTGTTTAAGCACAAAGCTTGAATGTACTCCGGCAATGTGCGGATCGGTGGTGAGCTTATCCAATAAGAAAATCTTAAATTGACTCATGTCTTCAACCAATACCTTAAGTTGGTAATCGGCGTCACTACCCGTCAGCAGGCAACACTCGAGTACTTCATCGTAACCACAAACCCGGGTTTCAAAAGATTCTAATATTTCGCGTGAATGCTTTTCCAGTCTCACCTGAACATAGGCGGTTAATGACAGATTGAAATGCTCGGCTGAGAGCAGTGTGGCGTACCCCGCAATGAAACCAGACTCCTCCAGTGCTTTGACGCGTCGGGAGCATGGGGAAGGAGATAAACCTATCTTTAGAGCCAGTTCTTGATTAGACAGTTTTCCATGACTTTGGAGCAGCTTTAAAATAGCGAAATCTATCTGATCGAGTTGTAACTCTGCCATGTTATCGGATCTCGTAAACGTTCGAGGTTAAATATGGAAGGGGATAGCATAGTCTTATCTGTCCCCTTTCGCATCTATTTCACTGACCGATATTATCAAGGTTTAAGCGCGGCCCGCTTCTGTCGTAACTTGGTGCTTAAATATGTATAGGCCCTATCGCCATAGGGAAAGGTTTTATGGATGAAGAATAGACTCAATAGGCTAATCACACCGCCGAGCACAGTCGATGCCAGTACATCTTGAGCCCAATGCATACCTAATAGCATGCGACTGAACCCCATCGAAATGCTCCAAATGAACAGCGTAGCCGGCAGTAGCAGATATCCTGCTAACAACAGGTAGTAACTCGCTATCATTGTGAGGGTAATGGCGAAGAGCGTGTGACCCGAGGGGAAGGCAAAACCTATCTCGTTCTTCCAATGTTGTTTGACGAGAGGGGAGAGGGTTAAGTCTGTTTCGGCATGCTCGAGTCGTTCAAGTGACGCCGCCATCTGTGTCTTACGCTCCGCCTTCTCGAGGGTGTAGAAGTTGGTGGTGTTGAGCAGGTATTGTTGCTCCAGCCAAACCGCATTGGGGCGGGCCTCGTTGAAGAAAGGTTTGAGGTAGTGGTTAAGCCCTAATGTCGTGCACATACCCAGAGAGATGGTGAGAAACAGGCTGATGAATTCGGATTTACCGAGACGCTGGTAACTCAGCAATAAGATAAAGAGTACCGTTGCGACGCCATAGGGGGCTGTACCCGATGAAGTGATCCAAAAAAGCGCTTCTGCCCATAGTGAGTTCAGTGGTAATAGCGGAAATAGAGCGGTGTCAGATATCAACAATATTGCCGGTATGATGGTTAATATAGCCCAACCCATCATCATGGGACCCAGTGGAAAACGCGATGTTAATAAAAATAATAGTTTCAAAAATAGGGTCTCACACCGATGCAAAGGACACTTTACGAAAGAGGTTTGTAGGCTAACGCGCAACAAGAATATTGCCAAGCTGATAGCCCGATAAATCGATCATTTAGCTTCATTGATGCCAAAGCATTAACACTGAATTAGCACCGATGTAAAACTTTACGCATCATCCTTCACAGTACCGGTTTTTATGTCGAGTGATGAACATCAGAACCAAGAGTGCAATGAGCAGTAAGCCTGTTCCCATCAGTAATGCGAAATCTTCAAGCTTTAGGATTGAGTAGAGCACGGCATAGAGAGTGACTAACATGCTCGCGATGATCCCTCCTCTTTTCATGCTGGCCGTTGCGCTGGCGACATAAAGCGATATCGATAACACTGGGATACTCGCGGCGATCATATAAGCTTGAATGAAGGCTAAATGTTCTGATAAAGAGAGTAGCAAGAGGTAGAAGAGGGTGACGGCGCAGCCAACCAGCAGATACTGAACCAGACTAAGCGAGCAATTCTGCCCAAGTTCAAAGATCAAGAGTACGATAAAGGTTAATGCGATAAATAACATGCCATATTTGACCGAACGTTCGACTTTCCCATAGTGAGTGACGGGCTCAAATAACGACGTGCTGGCTTCAACCTCGGCAAGGTTAAGCTCTGCATTCTTAGTGAACACTTGTGGATAGTTACGGGTTAAGTGGCTGATCTGCCAATTTGCCTTAAACCCTGTGTCGGTGATCTCCCTGCTCGTTGGCAGGAGTCCGTTAAAGCTGGGGTGAGGCCAATCGCTTGAGATGCTGATGTCGGTTTGCTCACCGAAAGGCAATGCACTGATGGCCTGAGAGCCTCGTAGCTGTATTGCAAAGTCGACGTTAAATTGAGCCTGTTCGAGATGTAAATCTATGGGCTGATGAAAACCGCGCTCGAGCCCAGGTTGCTGAGGTAATCCGGTTCCGGGCATGATTTCGCCCACTCTATTCAAATCGGTTGATGCCGCTTTCGGGCTGGTCACTTCAAATGATTCAATTTTTTCAATCGCCTGATTGGCTGAGATGCCAAATACCAGCCGGGCACTCTCGGTTTCCAGCGAGATAAGGTTAGGGATATTAATCTTGGGAATGGTGAAATTAGCCCTGCCGCTGACCATGGCGTTGTAGACTAAGGATTGGTATATCCCTCTGGAGCGAAAGTCATGGGTCAGATCCATGTCCAGTGCTAATTTTTTTGGCAAAATGATCAGCTCATCTTGAAAACTACTCTTAAACTTTACCGTTTTGCCTTCATCATTGACCTTCTCCTGAACGACCTCATAACGATAGGGTAAGACGAGCGCCGGCCCAGCCACCCTCTGTTGCTCCCCCCATGAACGGCCAATTTCATTAACGACGTCGTGATAGAGATACTCTCTATCAGAGGTCATATTCATGACAAGTCCTAACGGGATGGAGGAGAGCAGTGACATCCCCACCAGAATAATGATTTTATGGGTTAGGTTAGTGGTAGCCGTGGTGAATAAATTGAACATGAAAAATCCCTCTATGATGATGAGAGTATTGAAACATCATTTACCCGGCCTATGGGGGCACGCTGGTGATCAATAGTGGCGAGAAAAGGGCAATGTTGTGGAGAGTGGTTCCATTTTATGCTGGCAGATTTCGATTTATATTCATCTGAATTCGGAATGATAAGTGGCAAGGCATAACTTTAATTCAGGTTATATTACCAATCGATGAAATAGCGATTCGCTTTGCAGGGTCTATTGATGCATCTTATTTGGAGGCTAATATGTTCGAGACTAATATGTTCGAGATTAAATCAATACGTACCTTAGCCATCGCACGAGTGCTATTGGGTATCTTTTTACTGACGACAGCGCTAAATCGATTTACGGCTGTCGATGCGAGCTATTTTACTAAGCAACTGACGGCGGTGGATTTTCCTGATCTACCTTGGTTATCAGCTGTGCTCGGTGTCATACAGTTAATTGTGGTGGCCGCATTACTCTTTCCCAGACATAAGTTGAGCCAGTATATGCTCTATCTCTATTCGCTGATGGCTTTGGTGCCTATGTTGATGCTATTCACCCACCCGGTGTGGATAGACAGTTTAGGTGGTTTTCCTGCAATAGGTGCGGGGCAGGGACTCATTAAGTATCTGGCCATTGCTGGTGTAACGGCTTATATCGCCTCCAACTACGCCGGACATCGACAGTTAAACCGACTTTCACTTAAGCTGATATGGGCGGGGGTGATATTAGTGATGCTGTGGATAGGCGGAATGAAGTTTACTCAGATAGAAGCCGATGGTATCGAACGTTTGATGACAACGAGCCCGTTTTTCAGTTGGATATATGACCTGTTTAGTGTGCTTCACGGTTCATATTTTATCGGTGTGATTGAGTTAGTTGCCGTATTTGGACTGCTGCTAGGCTATAAATATGCGTGGACTCGGACTGTGGGACTATCGGTTGCGGCATTGACCTTTTTGGCGACACAAAGCTTTATTATTAGCTTACCTGCTTATGAGTTGAGTCATGGTTTTCCCTTATTAACGGGAAGTGGTCAATTTATCGTGAAAGATCTCGTCTTACTGGCAGGATGTATCTTGCTTTACGTATCGAAAAATAAAACGGTGGAATGAGGTCTCCCACATAATAAAAAAGAGCGCTTTAGCGCTCTTTTTTATTATGCAACGAATCACGCTCAATAAAAGGTTATTCGCTGTCGCTGAGCTTCTTTTCCAGAGCATCAACTTGTGCCTGAAGGGCTTCAAGTTTTTCACGCGTCTTAAGTAGCACGTGTTGCTGTACTTCGAATTCTTCGTGAGAGACAACGTCTAATTTCATCAATTGATTTTGCAGGATCTGTTTACTTTTTTCTTCAAATTCACCAGCGAATTGCTTCAGTCCGCTAGGCAGGTTTTCGCTCAGTTGCTTTGCAACTTCTTCGATTTTCTTTGGATTGAACATGATCTACTTCCGCTGTGGGCTATCGCCTTGGATTCATAGCTAGGATTGTACCTGAGCCTAGGTTTATTGGAAAACAAAAGCGGTGTAAATAAAAAAAGGCCCGAACAATGAAAATTGTCGGGGCCTTTTTAATGCGATGAACTTAGGGGGAATCGCTCACTAATTTACTGCTATATGTCCCTCTTCATCGAACACCGGAAGAGGTACATGCTTCTCTGCCAAATAGGTATAAATCACCGGCAGTACAAACAGGGTGAACAGGGTACCGATAGCCAGCCCTGAAACAATAACAAGGCCGATATTAAAGCGAGCAATGGCACCAGCGCCTACTGCGAATAACAGCGGGATTAAGCCGGCAATCATGGCCGCCGTCGTCATCAGAATTGGACGCAAACGTACAGTGGCTGCAAGTTTAATTGCCTCTGTCCTATTCAGGCCATTATGCAGTTGCTCCTCTTTAGCCACTTCACACATCAAGATGCCGTGTTTGGTGATCAAACCGACCAGGGTGATGAGGCCGACCTGGGTATAGATGTTCATCGATGAGAGGCCAAATATGTGAGTCCAACCCAATGCGATAAGTGCACCACTGATGGCCAGAGGCACCGATACCAAGATAACCAAAGGATCTCTGGCACTCTCGAATTGGCTGGCCAGAACCAGGAAGATGATAGCAAGTGCCAGACCAAAGGTGGCATATAGAGCAGAACCTTCGGTGACATACTGACGAGCTTCGCCTAAGAAATCATAGTCATAACCTTTAGGGAGGTCGTTATCACCGATATTCTGAAGGAAAGCGATGGCATCGCCGATGGCGACACCCGGAGTGGCGACTCCGCCTACTGTCAGTGCATTCATCTGATTGAAGTGAGGCAGAGAGCGTGGCTCGGCTATCATTTCAATATCTACCAGACTCGATAGAGGAATAGAACGACCATCGGCGGCTTTGACATAGAAGCCATTGAGCGCCTCGGGATTAGCACGATACTGACGTTCAACTTGAGGGATCACTTCATAAGAGCGGCCATCCAAGTTGATACGGTTAACGTAACCATCACTCATCATCGTCGTTAAGGTCACACCAATGTCTTGCATCGTGATGCCATAGGTCCCTGCAAGATCGCGTTTGATATGGATTTTCATGGTGCCGGAATCAAACTTAAGGTTAATCTCAGAGTAGACAAATAGCGGACTCTGCTGCACTTTCTCCAGCACGCTGCTTCCTATCTGGAACAAGCTTTCAAAAGAGTTAGATGTCGTGATCACAAATTGAATCGGCAGACCACCCGATGAGCCCGGAAGTTCAGGCATCTGGAATGTGGTGACCGCCATTCCCGGTACTTGTTTCACCTCTTGGCCCAATATCTTTTGCATCTCTTTCTGGCTCTTATCGCGCTCACTCCAAGGGACTAAGGGCGCGATACCGAAGGCTTGATTCGAGTTAGGGATCCCGACGAAGGCCAGTGAAGCCGCCGACTCAGGATGTGACTTGATCATATCGGTGACTAACGCCATATTCGATTGGATGTAATCTAAGTTAGCGGTAGAGGGGGCGGTACCCATCATCATGACGACACTTTTATCTTCGTTCGGTGCCAACTCAGACGGAATAAAGCTGAACATGACAGGCAAAGACGCAAAAACGATAGCGGCGAAGGCGATAATGACGGGTCTACGATCCATTACTGCATTGAGCATACTCTGATAGCGTTTCGTCATGCCTTCAAGGACGTTCTCGACAATGAGCTCAAAGCGGTTAGGCGCCGAATGCGGCTTCAAGATCTTCGAACACATCATAGGTGACAAGGTCAGAGCCACAATACCCGATATAAATACCGCACCGGCTAAGGTTAAGGCGAACTCCTTAAACAATGAACCTGTGATCCCGCCCATCAATGCAATCGGTGCGTACACGGCTGCCAGCGTAATGGTCATGGATATTACCGGGACTGCGATTTCACGAGTACCGATTATTGCAGCTCTAAATGGCGTCTCACCTAACTTGATATGTCGGTCGACATTTTCCACCACAACGATGGCATCATCGACCACCAAGCCGATGGCGAGTACCATGGCCAGCAGCGTCATCAGGTTCAGCGTAAAGCCAAACATCATCATTATGATGGCAACACCGATCAAGGAGAGCGGAATGGTGACAATAGGGATAATGACCGCGCGAAGTGAGCCTAAGAACAAGGTGATCACTATGATAACGATCAGCGCCGCTTCACCTATGGTCTTAATGACCTCTTGAATCGACTCATCGATGGCAAGAGAGGAGTCATATAAGATCCGAGTTTTCATCGAAACAGGTAAGTTACGTTCAATATCAGGCATGAGTGCACGCGCATCGGCAGCAACAACCAATGGGTTTGCTGTTGGAGTCACATCAAGTGCAACAACCACCGCCTCCTGACCATCGGCAAGCGCGCGGTAGACATCGTGACTCTTCTCCAGGCTCACATCGGCAATATCACCGAGTCGAACCACAAGCCCCTCTTTGCTGCCTATGACCAGTTTTTTCAACTCATCTACAGTCGCAACCTGAGTATCTGCGGTACCGTTAAATAGGGTAAAGACCCCATTAGCCTGACCTACTGCAGATTGATAGTTATTCGCCTGTAAAACCTGCATGACCTCAGTTGATGAGAGACCGAAGGCTCCCATTCGAGCGGGATCTAACCAGATCCTCATGGCATATTTAATACCACCGTAAAGGTTAACCTTAGCGACACCGTCGATAGTGAAGAGTTGAGGTTTTACCACTCGCTCTAAGTAATCGGTGATCTGGCTCGAGTTAATCTCTTCGCTATAGAAGGAGATATAAAGTACGGAGGTTTGTGAACCAGTAGACATATCAACGGTCGAGTCTTCGGCTTCTTTAGGTAGCTGAGACCGTACCGAATTCACCTTGGCAAGAATGTCAGCCAAGGCCCCATTGGGGTCGGTATTAAGCTTCATGTATACGGTGATTTTTGAGCTTCCTAAGAAACTATCCGATGTCATGAAGTCGACGTTATCGGCCTGAGCTAACGCTTGCTCAAGTGGCTGTGTGATAAAGCCCTGAATCAGGTTTGCATCGGCACCATAGTAGCTGGTGGATACGGTGACCACTGTATTGGTCATTTCAGGGTATTCACGTACCTGCATGCTGCTCAGGGAATAAAAACCTAAGAGTAACAGCATGAAGCTTATCGAGGCGGCGAGTACCGGCCTGCGAATAAAAATATCAGTAAAGCGCATTGCCAGCTCCTATTATAGTTGTGGCATCGTGGCTGGAGGAGTGAGTGCTTTATCCTCGGTCACTTTGACTTTGCTGTTGTTACTGAGTCGAATCTGCCCCGATGTCACTATGTGATCGTTTGCCTTCAGTTCACCTGTGACTAAGGCGTTATTTCCATTACGCTCCAGTACTTCCACATTGATCTGTTTAACACGCTGTACCGTTTCTCCCTCTTCAGAAACCTCGTTAAGGAGGTAGATAGAATTACCATAGAGGGTGAAGTTAATGGCTGTTTGAGGCAGAACAAATTGATTGATCATCTCAGGCAGTAACACTTCGACACGTGCGAACATCCCGCTACGCAGTTTGGTATCGGTATTGGGAATGGTTGCCTGAATTTGAATAAGACCACTTTGATAGAAAACTGCAGGTTCTATCGCTGAAATTTTGCCTTTAAATGGCTGCTCGGGGTAGGCATCTACATAGACATGGATGATCTGTCCGGTTGAGATCCGTGGTAACTGTGTTTGTGGCACGGTAAAGCGGATCTGCATGGTGCTGATATCTTCGAGACGAACAATATCGGTGCCCGCTTGCAGATATTCACCTAAGTTAACGCTGCGTATTCCTACCAAACCATCGAAAGGTGCATCGATCTCTCTACGGTCTATGGTGGCGGTTAAGCTTTCGATATCGGCTTTCAGAGTCAGATACTTGGATTCGCTATTGTCTAAGTCTTGCTTAGATATCGATTTTTGTTTGTATAGACGTGTGAGTCGCTTGAAATCGGCTTCGGCAGCAGGTAACTGAACCATCTTGCTCTTTAAATTGGCTTTTTCGACTTTAGAGTCGAGCACTATCAAACTGTGGCCCTTGTTGATCGCACTACCGTTTTCAAAGTTAATTTCAGAGACGACACCCGACAGTTCATTGGCAATCGTGACACCTTGGTTTGGTTCTACGAAACCGATAGCATCTATGGTTGGCTGCCAGCTCTCAGGGATCAGCGTCATGGTGGTAACTGGCGACTCAGGCTCTGGCATATTGGCAATGGCATCGGCAATTTTACCTTTTACCATGACGTTAAAACCTATTACCGAGCCAAAGGCCAGTAACGCGATGATTAGCATAATCAGGGTCCATTTTTTCATCTGCCTGATTGCTCCTTATTAGTAGTGTTAGGTGGTGTCAGTATGGATTGCCAGCAAAGGTTGCAGACAAATTCTAGTTCAGTTTTATCATATTGCATCTGGCCGCGACGAATGCTTCTTCCCAGTGCAATTGCCGGCTCTAAAGAGGTCGCAAATAAGGTTTTATCCTGTAAATTGTGAAAAATCCCGGCATCTCTTCCCTCGGTAAAAATATGATGAAGCCCTTCAAAGGTGCTTCTTTCAAAAGCTTGATGGGGGCCGGTGTCTATCCCTGGAAGATGGATATACTGCTCATAACTCAGGTTTGCATGTGTTCTTTGGCGTCCAAAATCGACAATATTGAACCAGACACGTTTAAACCTCTGTTCG
This sequence comes from Shewanella sp., assembly GCA_004195335.1. Taxonomy (GTDB): domain Bacteria; phylum Pseudomonadota; class Gammaproteobacteria; order Enterobacterales; family Shewanellaceae; genus Shewanella. The sequence goes on along the minus strand of SDWK01000522.1, from coordinate 5,702 downwards.
AGGGTACCCTCTTCACAATTTTCCAGGATATGACTTGCCACTACACGTAGCACGTCTTTACGGAGCTCAGAAACTAGCTCTTCCTTATCAGTGAAGTAGCGGTAAATCGTACCTGCAGCCACGCCGGCTTCCTGAGCAATTTGTTGCATCGAGAGACCCTGCAGCCCTTTGGTGGCAATGATTTTCTCGGTGGCTTTAAATATTAGTTCGCGTTTGTTATCCATAGTATCTTTCATATAAGGGATGTTGTGAATGAACGTTCATTCATTATTCTATGTCACAAACATGAATATCGCAATTATCGATTCTGACTAGACAGATAAAAAATTGAGTTATGGACGAGTGAAACAGAGTTCAACATATGAGTTCAGTGTAGTAGACACTTTGATATTGAAATAGTTTAGTCAGTGCTTGTTCTTATAAAATAGAAGTCGGAAATTGTAAGTTATTTTCTGGTATGATCTAGGGTTCCCAAAAATATTGATTCGTTTGTTGGTAAAAGTTAAAAGATGAAGCTAAACCCCGGACAAAATGATGCTGTTCACTATGTTACTGGCCCTTGCCTAGTACTGGCAGGCGCTGGCAGCGGTAAAACAAGGGTGATCATTAATAAGATCGCTTACTTAGTGCAAAAGTGTGGTTATCAGCCCCGGACGATAGCGGCGGTAACTTTTACCAATAAAGCGGCGCGTGAGATGAAAGAACGTATCGCCCAGTCTATGGGGCGCAAAGAGGCCCGAGGCTTATGGATATCTACATTTCATACGTTAGGTTTGGAGATCATCAAGCGTGAGCATAAGGTTGTAGGGTTAAAAGCTGGGTTTTCTCTATTCGATGATCAAGACTCTCTTGCGCTGTTAAAAGAGCTCACCGAAGATGAATTCGATGGTGATAAAGATCTGCTTAAGATGCTGATGACGGCTATCTCTAATTGGAAAGGGGATCTGGTCGTTCCCGATCAGGCATTAAAGATTGCCAAAGATGAGCAATCACAGCTTTTTGCCAGCCTATACCAACGTTATGCTAAGCATATGAAGGCGTATAACGCACTGGATTTCGACGATCTTATTTTACTACCCACCTTGCTGTTAAGACACAACCAAGAGGTGAGGGATCGCTGGCAGAAGCGTATTCAATACATGCTTGTGGATGAGTATCAAGATACCAACACCAGTCAGTATGAGTTGGTTAAACTCTTGGTTGGAGCGCGCGCCAGATTTACCGTGGTAGGAGATGATGATCAATCTATCTACTCTTGGCGTGGCGCTAAACCGCAAAATCTGGTCTTGCTGGGTACAGACTTCCCCAAGCTTAAGTTGATAAAACTCGAACAAAACTATCGCTCGAGCCAGTGTATTTTAAGAGCCGCCAATATACTTATTGCTAATAATCCCCACGTCTACGAAAAGGCGCTGTTCAGTGAACTTGCCTATGGTGAGCCATTGAGGGTGTTGATCGCGGCAAACGAGGAGCAGGAAGCTGAGCGTGTTATTGCAGAGATGGTTCGACATAAATTTGTTGGCAGGACTCAATACGGCGATTATGCCATTCTCTATCGTGGTAACCATCAATCGCGTTTGCTTGAGCGAGCATTAATGACCAACAGGATCCCCTACAAGATCAGTGGTGGAACCTCTTTCTTCGGCAGAGCCGAGATTAAAGATATCATGGCCTATCTCAGGTTGGTGGTGAATCCGGATGATGATAATGCGTTTCTACGTGTGGTTAACCTGCCTAAGCGGGGAATTGGCCCGTCGACGCTCGAGCGTTTAGGCAACTATGCTAACGAACGTCATATATCCATGTTTGAAGCTATCTTCGAAGCCGAGTTAAACCATCATCTACCTCCGGCTGCAATGGCGTCTTTATATAAGTTTGGTCAATTCGTTATCGACACTGGTGAAAAAGCGACGCGCGGTGATCCGGTGGATGCGGTTAAGCACCTAATTCGTAATATCAATTACGAAGATTATCTCTATGAGACCAGCACAAGTGCCAAAGCGGCTGAGATGCGAATGAAGAACATCTCCGAGTTATATCGCTGGGTCACTGAGATGCTTGAGGGTGATGAGTTGGATGAAGGGATGACTTTGCCTGAAGTCGTCACGCGTTTAACGCTCAGGGATATGATGGAGCGTAACAACGAAGATGAGAGCGGTGATCAGGTTCAGCTGATGACATTGCATGCCTCCAAAGGGCTGGAGTTCCCCTACGTCTTTATGATCGGCACAGAAGAGCGAATACTGCCACATCAAAGCAGTATCGATGAAGACAACGTAGAAGAGGAGCGTCGCCTCGCCTATGTGGGGATCACCCGAGCTCAGAAAGAGCTCTGGTTTGTTTTGTGCCGTGAGCGTCGCCAGTTTGGTGAAACTATACGCTGCGAACCAAGTCGATTTTTGATGGAGTTGCCGCAAGAAGATCTTGTTTGGGAGAATCGTAAGCAACCTCAGAGCGAACAACAGCGTCAGCAGGCAGGTAAATCGAACATTGCCAACTTAAGAGATATGTTCAAAAAGTAATAATGTGTAGTCTGCCTACTCCATCACACTGGATAAGGGGGTGATGGAGGAAGTATTTCTGTTTTAAAGCTGGGCGCTAGGCACAATTCAGATCTGATATCGTAGCTAGGTGTAAAACCTTCCCCAAAGCCTGTCCTTGTCCCAGATTAAAGCCTATCTCTTGCAGGGTCTCTCTTTGTTGTGTTGTGCCAATTCCATCGACAAAGACCGTAAGCTCTAATGCTTGAGCCGTCAGGAAGTGAGCCTTTAATAACTTTATATGCTGTTTGCTTTCAAGCTGATTGGCATAGCTGGGATCGAGCTTAAGGCCTTGTAGCGGCAGGAAGGTGAGGCTGCTTAAGGCGCTGTGAGCGCTGCCATAGGCCATGAGGCCAAGATTAACATGCAGGTTTGTCAATATTTCAAAGGCATTGATGTGGTTATCGGTATCGAGAATAAAACCTTGTTCATCGAAGAATAACCATAGTTGCTCAGCCTTGAAGCAGCTCTGTTTTAATGCATTTTTGAGTTGTCTCACCGCATGTTTATGTTTCAGGTGTTTCCCAGAGATATTGATGTGTAAGGGATGCTGGCTAAGAGAGCGTTTATGTAATGCGGGGGCGTCGCTGTTGAGACTCTGAAGTAGATAGATATCGAGTTCAGTTGTGAGGCCGCAGTGTTCGGCAATATTATTAAGATGTGCCTGTTTTATTTTTCCTAATCTGGGGTGATTCCAGTACAGTCGTGGCTCCAGTGCCACTGTAGTTAGTGTGCTCAGGTTCTGAATCGGCAAGTAACTCAGAAGTAGCTCATGATTAGACAGCGCATTTTGTAATTCAAGCTCTAGTTGTACATCTTGATTTATTAACTTATGAGATTTGTCATCATATATGACATAGCAACCTTTGCCATTGGTTTTGGCCTGATACATGGCCGCATCAGCATCTCTTAACAGAGATTCGCAGGTATCTGATTTATGATTGTGGCTAAATGCAATACCAATGCTAGCACCAGATATAAAGTGCTGATTGGCGAGTTTGTAAGGGCGCGACAGTTCAGTTAATACTCGTTCTGCGACCTCCTCTGCGTCATCGCTTCCATTGATGCCGTCAAGTAAGATAACAAACTCATCTCCGCCAATTCTGCCAAGAGTATCGTTATCACGAATACACAGCTTTAGGCGCGAAGAGGTTTCCATCAGAAAGCGATCGCCTTCGAGATGACCCAAGGTATCGTTTATCAGCTTGAACCTGTCTAAATCGATAAACAGCAGAGCAAATCGGTCTAACCCGTGTCTGCGGATATGTTTTACGGCCTGGGAGAGTCGTTCCATAAACATGGAGCGATTGGGAAGTCCCGTTAAGGTATCGTGATTAGCGTCGTGTACCAACTGCAGCTCAATTTTTCGTCTCTGAGCTATCTCATTTTCTAAGTCTTGATTTAGCATGGCAAGTGCCAGCGTTCTCTCTACTACCCTTTCCTCTAACTGCTCATAGCTGTTTTTTAATGTTTCAGCAGAGAGCTTTCGTTCTATTGCGGTGGCGATATGTTGAGAAACAAAAGTCAGTAGTTCCAGATCTTTTACCTGATAACTTTGGGACATGCTAAGGCTGTAAATCGTTAATGCACCTCGAACCTGACCATGAATATACAGAGGGATCCCGATCCATTGAAAAATATCTTTTGTGCAGTTGAGTTCCGGTGTTTTTGAATAGATCTCACCAGAATCAATCAGTGACTCAATTTCACTATTGTGCAGCAGTAAAGGTTTTCTTGTCTTAATTACATATTCAGTGAGTCCATCACATGCTTTTCTGCTATCAGGTAAGCCAGTGGTCACCTGGTTAACGTAAAATGGAAAGCTGAGATGAGAAAACTGTTTATCAAGCAGCGCAATGTAGCAATTATTTGCAGGAATAAGTTGGCTGATGATTCGATGCAATTCGGAATAAAAAACGTCTGTCTCCATATTCGAAGTGGCTAGACCTGCAATTTCAAATAATGATTTCTGTAGTCGTTCTGCGCGCCGTCTTTCAAACACTTCCTGCTTGAGCTTATCGTAAGCGATGCTGAGTTCTTTGGTTCGTTCAACGATCGCTTTTTCAAGTTGCTCTTGGTGTTGCAGACGCTCCATGACCCCGGATATGTGGTGGCTAACAAAATTCATCAGTTCAATATCAATTTCAGTGAAATTAATATTGGCAGAGTAACTTTGTACAACCAATACACCAGCAACTGAATTATTAACTTTAATGGGTACCCCTAACCATTGATGGCATGGGGCTCCGCGACTCACTATTTGTTTAGTGGTTATCAGTTGATTGAATTTAGACTCATCACAGAGCAGAGACTTACCCGTTTTTAGAACATAACCGGTAATTCCGCTAGCTAGGGTTTCTGAGAGTTCTTCTTTAGGATAAGACTCGTATGGGTGAGTATCTTTTTCATCCAGAAAAAAGGGAATTTCGAGAATGTTCGTTTCTGGGTTGAGTAAGGCGACAAAAAAATTATCTGCATGTAGCAGGAGATTTAGGGAGCGATGGATCTCTGAGTAGAATTCTTCTGGTGAATTGACTCGAGCCGCAAGATTTGAGATCTCTAGCAGCATATTTTGAGTCACTTCAGCTCTTTTATATTTAAGAGCCAATGTCTTTAGGCGCGTAATCCTTTTTTGCATACGCCCAACTTCGTACTGCGAATGTAGAGTCGATTCTTCCCTAAACATGATTTCCGCCAATCGCTTTTTTGATTTTTTTAGAAGTAGGATTTGGACTAACGAGTATTGATAGCATGAAAAATCAGCAGTGCCAAGTCATTAATTTGACATCGAACGCTACTTTTTTGACCGAAATCAGTGAATTTTCTAGAAATCAGGGAGAATTGAGCTAAAACTTGAGCAAACAGAAAAAAAAGCATTAAAAAGTGTAGACGTAGGGGGGAATAATCCATAATATATGCGGCGCTAACAAGGCAGGCACCCATAGCTCAGCTGGATAGAGCGTACCCCTCCGGAGGGTAAGGCCGAGGGTTCGAATCCTTCTGGGTGCACCAGATTGATTAGGACGTCATGTTAGCAAGGTAAGTTGAAAGTCAGTGGTGATTGTAGCTCAGTTGGTAGAGCCCCGGATTGTGATTCCGGTTGTCGTGGGTTCGAGCCCCATCAGTCACCCCATTTCATCTGCTTAGCTTTAAAAGTAAAAG
>SDWK01000776.1 GCA_004195335.1 Shewanella sp. | reverse complement strand
TCTCCGCAGTATTCAATTGAATACTCGCAACACCATCGGCATCGGTAGCCACTTCCCCTGTAACGGGTGAAAATGTTCCATATTTCTCATTGTTTAAGGTAAAAGAAACTAAAGTACTCACTGGAGCACCATTCGAATTTTTCACCGTTGCGGTAATCGTTGCTGGTTCAGCAACCGACACTTGAGTGTTACTAATTGCTAACTCAACTGTAATGGCTGCAGGGGGGGTTGTCCCTCCACCACTACCATCATCTACAATGTCTCCTCCTCCACTACAAGCAACGATAAAAAACGACCATAAAAATACGATAAAAAACTTATAAGCTGACTTCATGCCAGACTCCCTGTTACTCAGAATGTAATTTTAAGCAAAGCGCTTATTACTTATAGCTCAACATTACATACTTTTCCCGCTACTTTTCCATAACTATCTTATTTTATTTCGTTAAAATAGCGAAAAACTTTAACTATTTGACCATTTCATCACCAGACCTTTCTTGTTAGGCTTACTATGCAAATTGAAAAGCATAATAATTATACAGGAAGCACTATGGCTTTAACTCAAGCAAAAAAGCTCGGATTGACGAGTAAAATTCTTATCGGTATGGGAACCGGTATCCTTTTCGGACTACTTCTTAGAAATCTATTTCCTGAAAGCACATTTATCGAAAGCTATGTTACCGAGGGTTTCTTAAACGTTATCGGGACAATTTTCGTTTCAGGCCTGAAAATGATTGTCGTTCCTTTGGTATTTATCTCCCTTGTCTGCGGTACTTGCTCATTGAGCGACCCGTCTAAGTTGGGACGCCTTGGGGGCAAGACTATCGCCTTCTATCTTTTCACCACGGCCATCGCTCTCTCTATGGCTATCTCAATTGCCATTCTTGTCCATCCGGGCAACGCTTCTCTGGTTAGCGATGGCTTAGTGTTTAACGCAAAAGAAGCCCCCAGTCTGTCTCAGGTTCTGATCAACATAGTTCCGACAAATCCGCTACAGGCCATGAGTGAAGGCAATATGCTTCAGATCATCCTCTTTGCGGTTATCTTTGGTTTCGCTATCTCTCATATCGGCGAACGAGGAAAACGTGTTGCAGCGCTTTTCAATGACCTTAACGAAGTGATCATGCGTGTGGTTACGCTTATCATGCAACTTGCCCCTTATGGTGTATTCGCATTGATGGCAAAACTCGCTCTGACACTAGGCTTAGAAACCTTTGGCAGTGTGGTTCAATATTTCTTAGTCGTGTTAGGCGTTTTATTGTTACATGCCTTCGTGGTCTACCCATCTCTGCTAAAGATTTTTGCGGGGTTAAATCCATTTACCTTTATCAGAAAGATGAGAGATGTTCAGTTGTTTGCCTTCAGTACCGCGAGTTCTAACGCGACACTGCCCGTCACAATTGAAACTGCCGAGCACAGATTGGGCGTTGATAACAAAGTGGCCTCCTTCACTCTGCCCCTTGGCGCAACCATCAACATGGATGGCACGGCGATTATGCAGGGCGTTGCAACTGTGTTTATCGCACAAGTCTATGGCATAGACCTCACTATCACAGATTATTCCATGGTCGTTATCACAGCTACGCTGGCATCGATTGGCACGGCGGGCGTTCCGGGGGTTGGTCTTATCATGTTAGCCATGGTGCTCAATCAGGTTGGACTCCCCGTTGAAGGGATCGCATTGATTATCGGTGTAGACAGATTACTGGACATGGTACGCACGGCCGTCAATGTCACTGGTGATACCGTCGCAACCGTCGTGATTGCTAAATCTGAAAAAGCGTTCAATGAAGAGGTTTTTAATGATACTCAAGCAGGTAAGACCGCGGGTAACTTTAACGATCAACTTCATGCTAAATAATACCAGTCGGTATAAGAACGATGATCACAAGCTCGATGTTTGATGACGAGAAACTAGAAACTAGAAATTAAGCATAAAAAAGGCGTCCAATCGGACGCCTTTTTCTATCTCTTCATTGTGTCGACAGAGTTAATCATGCCGGTTATCTTTCCCAGTACGCCTCTTCTAAACTATCTTCACGCTCGGGTAAACCACGAGACAGACGAGGACTATGCTGGGCCAACACTTCATAAGCCACACGGTTAGCGTATTTACAGACTTGAGAAAACGATGAGTAGCACAAGCCATCACGCTTATGTTTGCTTGACCCCGGGACATTGGCTTTATGGAAAGTATTAGAGGCCAGATCATGCAGTAAAGCGGCAAGTGCGCCATCACCGGCACCATTGGTGTTACGGATCGTATCAGGACCTCCCATGTAGGGAGAGATATGGGCATAAACTTTAATGGGCGTATCACAGGCACTTTTTAATTTAGGTCTTGAGAATTCAAAACGATTAAATTCCGGGATCATACCTGGCAGTAGGGTATGAGTCGTCTCTCTCTTCTCCGCCTCCTCCGTATAACCCGCCATATAAAGCCCTAGAGGCCCAGCGGTGGTCAGCACCAGATCACAGAATTCAAGCGCAGCTTCACTGGCCAATAGTGGATCTTTGAATCCAGTCAAGGCTTCGCCTTCATCCTCGTTCATAGCTAAGATGGTGACATTGTCTCTGATAAATGCCTTCCACCAGCTAGGATCTTCTTCGATTAAGAAGCGTGTACCTAAGGTTAATACAACGGGTACATCCGCTTCTTTTGCATATTCAATGGCTTTAACTGCCGCATTGGTTATCTGATCACCATCGCTGGCTCTCATCAAATATGCCGTTAATATCAAGGCCGATGCCCCCTGAATGATATCTTTATCTATATATTCAGGCGTCAATTTATCCATGGAGCCTTTACTGATAGCGAAGGTACGCTCACCACATTCTGAGATGAGAGTGAAACAACGTCCTATCGGCCCATTAACAGGCTGCAAATAGTTAAGATCGACTTTTGAAGAGGTATTACACAGATAGCGGTAAGCATAACTGCCAACCTCAATATTATTGCTCATCACACCAAATAGCACCGATCTATCATCGGCAAGAATCGAGTAATTATGAACCGTATTACCTATGGTCCCGCCAGCAAACTCATCACTAATTAGTTGATTAGATTTCAATTCTGCATATAGCGCGTGTGCCTTTTCATCATCGATAAGTGTAGAGTTACCTTTGGGTAATCCATATCGCTCAAGAAGTTCATCACCGACTTTAGCTTCGATATCTACCAACGTCTGATCTATACCAGTTATGTATGTTGGAAAACGTCGAGGCTGCTGCGTCATTTGCGCCAATAATGGGTCACGATGTTTAACGGGGAAATAATGCTTGGACTTTCGTTGACCTGGAAACTTCATTTTATGATCTCGCTATGTGGCAACAAGGGATATTGACTTATGTGGCCCGGCCCTAAAGGCAACTGAACCATTATATTGACGCTATATTAATGTTCAGTGCCAATATAAATGGCGGCAGATCCTACCACAAACAGTGAATTTCTCCAGCGAGCAGATCAAGTTTTTTAATTAATCTTTAAACCCATTGAGAAGCTTGCTCAGAGACGAGCTTAGCTAACAATTTGATATGAAGCTCATTATCATTTAAACAGGGAATAAAACGATAAC
>SDWK01000504.1 GCA_004195335.1 Shewanella sp. | reverse complement strand
ACCAAAGCGGGTAAAGGTTTTGGTCACTTCGGTACTCATGGGGAAGACGGTGAGGCGAATCCAAAGTTTGAGCAGGCACTGACGGAATACCGTAATGGTGAGTTAGGCTTTGTTGAGTTCTCAGGTCTTGCAGGCAAACTGCTGCAAGAGGAACTATCAAAATATGACTTTAGCCAGGGCGGCTTCTTGTTGATGTCTTGCTATACGCATATGACGAGTGACTACCTTTATGTTTCGTTGCTCAATGCAAAATCGTCCATGACGGTATTGGATGATATGGAGCTGTCGCAAAATACCCACCTTGATCTGAACAATGTGCAACTTGCGGCTCGCATCGATTTGACTGAGTGGCAGGCCGATAGCGATTCACATAAATATATCTCATTTATTCGCGGACGTGCCGGGCGTAAAGTGGCTGACTTTTTCCTCGACTTTATGGGGTGTGTGGAAGGGGTTAATACTAAGGCGCAGAACAAACAGCTGATGAATGCGGTTGAAGATTTTGTTGCAAGTAGCGAGTTGACCAAAGATGAGCGTCAGCAGTGCCGCGAAAAGGTCTACGATTATTGCACCGAGCGGTGTGATGTCGGCGCCGATATTGAGATTAAAGATTTGGCTGATGAGCTTGCCGATAGTGGTATGGACTCTTTCTATGATTTCGCTCAAAACGGTGAATATGAACTAGAAGATGAGTTTCCCGGTGACAAGCCAACCTTAAGACAGTTAAAGAAGTTTTCCGGTACTGGCGGGGGGGTAACCTTAAGTTTCGATGGCGCACACCTGGGTGAGCGTGTGATGTATGATCCTATCTCTGACACCATCATGATTAAAGGGGTTCCGGCGAATCTCAAAGATCAGCTTGATAGGCGTCTGAAGAGCAGTTAATCGACCGAGATATTGCGGTTTGATTGCCACGATTATTATCAAAAAGAGCGTCTTTTGGCGCTCTTTTCGATCCCGCTTCTCTGCATGATTGTTGTTCGACGAGAATTGATCTTGCTTAACAATGATTTTGGTTCCTACGCGATGAATGTTGGGCCTTATTAGGCTGCACAAATAAAATCGACAAAAGGGACTAAAATTACCTTGTAAACGGGTCGAAAAAACCGATTTACCCATGTAAACTCATTTAAATATGTATGGATGATTTGAGATCGTCCATACAATGGATATTTTGTCCCTCGGCCATCGCCAACAGGACGTATACAGGTAGACTGTTTTTCTGCCTAGGAGAGTAAATGCAACTTTTTGTTAGAGATTTAACCGTCATCGATTTTTCATACTTATGTCCGATACGCGGTATGGTGGGTGAAAGCTGGACAGTCGATGTGCTTCTCGATGGTGACTTAGATGAGCAAAATATGGTGCTGGACTTTTCTAAAGTAAAACGCACCATAAAAGACACGATCGATGATATTGCCGATCATCGGTTGCTTATACCTACCGCCAACAGTGAAGTTCGCTGGCAACAGCAAGGTGATAGGGTATGGATGGACTTCAATAGCCTACAAGGTGACATTCACTTAGCCTGTCCGCAACAAGCCTTTGCATTGATCCCGAGTGAAATTATTGATTTCGATAGTGTGAATGCCTTCTTGCAGAAAGCGTTAAAGGAAGCCTTGCCAGACAATGTTGAAGGTATTGCGCTGACATTAAGAAATGAGCTACATGATGCTCCCTATTATCACTACTCTCACGGCCTGCGAAAGCATGATGGAAACTGTCAACGAATTGCTCATGGACACCGTAGTCCGATCAATGTATTTGAAAATGGCATCGCTGCACCTAAATGGGATGAATATTGGGCCGCGCGTTGGAAGGATATTTATTTAGGTAGTGAAGAAGATGTGGTCAGTGTCGCTGAATTGACGCTCTCACCTCAGACTAAAGTGGCTGACGACACTCACTTTGGCTTTCATTATCAGGCGCCTCAAGGTGATTTTCAGTTGGCCATGCCTAAGGCTCGTTGCGAGATCATTCCCCATGATACGACAGTAGAGTTATTAGCCGAATTTATGGCCAGTACCTTATTGGAAAAATCCCCCCAGAGTGAGTTTAAAGTGATCGCTTATGAAGGTATCGGCAAAGGTGCGATATCGGTAAAGGGCAACCAAGCCTGATTTATATATACCCAAGCTACCTCAAGATGCTGAATCCTGCATCTTGAAGTGGTTTGCGTATAAGTTGGAGAGTAGGTTGGAGTGTAATTTGGAGTATAGAGTGAAATATCGGACATTTACGTCGCTGACCCTGTGTTCTTTGGTGGCGACGAGCTTACTGATCCCCTCTGAGGTTAACGCGCAAGTGCTACTCACGGGTAAAATGGAGCAAGGTGCCTTAATTCGCGGCCAAGCGAGCCCAGGAACCACTGCATTTTTAAATGGAGAAGCACTGAAGGTAACGCCTCTGGGGGATTTTGCCTTTGGTTTTTCCCGTGATGCAGAACTCAAACAGGAATTAAAGTTGGTCTATCCCGATGGCTTAACACAAATTAAGCCGCTATCGATTCTTGCCAAAGAGTACAAGATCGATAGGCTTACCGGGATCAGTAAGAAGATCATGAAGCCTGATCCGAAAGCGCAGGCGAGGGCGGCCAAAGACAGTAAGCAGGTTAAAGCGGCTAGGGCACAATTTTCCGATGAAATGGCATTTAGTCAGGAGTTTATCTGGCCATTGACTGGCAGAATATCCGGCGTCTACGGCAGTCAGCGTGTCTATAATGGCAAGCCGGGGAATCCTCATTATGGCGTCGATGTTGCGGCTAAAACCGGCACGGTTGTGGTCGCTCCTGCTGACGGCACTATCAGCTTATCCGTACCGGATATGTTCTACTCAGGTGGAACCATCATCTTAGATCATGGTTACGGTGTTAGCTCCAGCTTTCTTCATCTCAGTAAGTTGTACGTTAAAGAAGGGGAGGCCATTAAACAAGGCCAGCCTATTGCTGAGGTGGGGGCGACGGGCCGTGTAACCGGGCCACATCTGGACTGGCGGGTTAACTGGTACCAAATGCGCTTAGACCCTGTGACCATAGTGCCATCGATGGCCAGTGTGCTTAAACAGCAAAAGAGTAAATGAACGTCGGTTAAAAATCACAATCAAAGCTTAATAAAAAAGCCGTTTCTATGAAAATAGAGGCGGCTTTTTTGTAAGCCTTCGAATGAAGGCTGATCACACTTTACTATTGTTAAAAAAACTAAAGTCGTGTAAATTCGACTGGATAACGTGTTCGCTTGCTCGTTTTGCAGGAGATACGAGGCAAATGAAATACGTATTCTCATTTTTCCAAAAAGTGAATTTGGGAACTTTGATAAAAATAGCCACAAATCAGATGATTAGCAGTGTGCACTTTAACGGGTCTAACCGGATAAACGCGCAAGGCGTGTATAAAAATGTTATGAGGCAGAGCTAGATTTTGAAAGTAATTAGAATTCAAATCATTTCTGCTTCAGTAGTCACTTTGCTTCTATTGATGTTCGGCTGTTATCAGTTTTTTATTCTGGGAAATGTGAATGTTGTTAAGGGACCTGCTGATTCTGGCTTTTCCTTTATCGTTTCGGCTCTTGTGATGGTTTTCTTTTTTATC
>SDWK01000228.1 GCA_004195335.1 Shewanella sp. | reverse complement strand
TGGTCAAGGAAACTCAAGAGCAGCGTCAGGTGCTTTATACCGTTCCACAATTGATGGATGGACTTAGTGGAAATATCAGTCGTGAAACCTATATCGCGTATCTTACGCAAGCCTTTCATCACGTCAGTCACACCGTGCCGTTTTTGATGAGTATGGGCGCGCGCATTCCGCAGTCCAAAAAATGGCTCCACAAGGTAATTATCGAATATCTGAGTGAGGAGGTTGGTCATGAAGAATGGATACTTAACGACATCGAAGCCGCTGGTGCCGATAAGGAAGCAGCCCGGAACTCTACGCCCTATTTAGAAACACAGGTAATGAATGCCTATAACTATGACTACATTAACCGTAAAAACCCTGTTGGGTTTTTCGGGATGGTTTTTATGCTGGAAAGCACCTCTGTTAAGATAGCCAACAAAGGAGCAGAGGCAATAAGGGAAAAACTAGACCTGCCTGAACAGGCATTTTCTTATCTCTTCTCCCATGGTGCTCTGGATGTCAGTCATATAAAGTTTTTTGAAGACACGGTGAATAAAATTACAGATCCCGAAGACCAAAAGGCGATTGTCGAGGTTGCACAAAATACATTTCGTCTCTTTGCGAATATGTTGGGTGCCATCCCACATGAAGGAGCGTAGAAAGATGTCGCTTAAAGGGAAGAGCGTTTTTATTACCGGAGGCACAGGCGGAATTGGTGCGCCGCTGGTCGTTCTGCTGCGTGAGGCAGGTGCCATTGTGAAGGTCTATGATCACCACAAGGACGGTGATCTGGCGGATAATATTGATCAGGTTTGTGAAACCCTTTTGCGGGATACGCCCGACATTCTAATCAATATGGCCGGAATTAATGACATTAATTATGCTGAAGATCAGAACTATGAACGCCTTCACCGTTTAAACCTCCTGGTCCCCATGCGAGCCTGTCAGGCAGTACTGCCTGCCATGAAGGTGCGCAATTCCGGCCAAATTATAACTATTGGATCAATGTCCGCCTTGATCCCTCTGCCTCATTTAACAGGATATGCCAGTGCAAAGGCCGGTTTGAATGCGTTTAGCGATTCTTTGCGCCGGGAACTGGGAGGCACCAATATCTCTGTCACTCACATCATTCCTCGCGCTGTACGTACGGCCATGAACAGGGGCACTGCTGCCGAGATTAATGAACGCACGAATGTGCATTATGATGACCCCGCAGATGTTGCTGCAGGGATATTCAAAGCCATTGTCAAACGTAAACGTGAAGTGCGTTTCGGCTGGCCGGAGAGGTTCTTCGCGTTCTTAAATGGCATCTTTCCTTCTCTCATTGACCAGGGCTTGCAAAAAAACCGTAAGATTGGCGAAGAAATTTTAAACGAGCACAACTCCTAAAAAAGGAGAATAAAATGAAAAAGACACTATCCCTATTCACCGCGCTGCTTCTTAGCATCAGCCTGCCTGCCATGGCAGAAAACATGGGCGCAAATCAATCGCAAATGCCGCAGGAAGAAGTGACCCAGAGCTCTGTGATGGATCAGATCGCCTATCTGCAAAAAGAGTGGGCGCGTATTAAATACCAGGTGGTTGATAAGGATTCGCAAATAGAGGCCATCCGTAAATTGGAGCATCAAGCCGCCAAAGTTACAGCCAGCTACCAAGACCGTCCTGAGCCAAAAATCTGGGAAGGTATTATCCTGTCTACTGATGCTGGAATAGGTGGGGGGCTGGGTGCTCTTGGTAAGGTCAAGAAGGCAAAAAAGCTTTTTGAAGCCTCTCTGAAACAAAACTCAAAAGCTCTTGATGGATCAGCCCATACATCGCTGGGATCACTGTATTATCAGGTTCCTGGCTGGCCAATTAGCTTTGGTAATGATGATAAAGCAGAAGAACACCTGAAACAGGCTCTTCAGATCGACCCGATGGGCATCGACTCAAATTTCTTTTATGCAGACTTCTTGATCGAAGAAGATCGTTATGACGAGGCAAGAACCTACCTGGAACGTGCTTTGCGGGCTCCAGAACGTCCAGCACGCCCCTTGGCAGATGCCGGACGCAAGCAGGAGGTTAAAGCTGCCCTTGTTAAGGTCAACAAGTAAGTCAAAATATAATTCGGCGGTTAAATTTATGCGGCTTTTGCTTGTTGAAGACGATCAAAATCTGGGAAAAGCCACAGAGGAAGGGCTCAGGGAGTCCTTTGCAGTGGATTGGGTGATGAGCGCTGAAGACGCAGAAGATGCCTTAGCCGCAACAGAATATGCCTTGATTGCTTTAGACATTAACCTGCCCGGCGCATCTGGATTAGATTTATTAAGAAGTCTACGTAAACGTAAAAACCAAATCCCCGTCTTGCTTTTAACGGCTCGTGATGCGATCCAGCACCGTGTTGAAGGGCTGAATGCCGGTGCGGATGACTATTTGGTAAAGCCCTTTGATCTGGATGAATTACTGGCAAGATGTGCGGCGCTGATTAGGCGCAGTAATGGGGCGGCGACTCCCGTTATTTCACACAAAGACATCACGTATGAATCTGCGACACACCATCTTGAAAAAAATGGTGAAACAATCATGCTGTCAGGCCGGGAACTGGCGATATTCGATCATCTTATCCGCAACATTGATCGCCCCATCAGTAAGTATCAAATCCTTGAAAGCATTTATGACAGGTCGTCACAGGTGATTGAAAGCAACACCATTGAGGTGCATGTCGCCTCTCTGCGCCGCAAGTTGGGGCGTGATCTAATCAAGACAATTCGTGGCGTGGGGTATATCATTCCGAAATGAATGAAACATACTCTCTTCGCAAACGTCTTATCAGCTGGATCGGTATTCCTTTTCTAGTTGGTACTGTTTTGACCTTGCTCGTCGGGTTTCTTATTGCCTGGCATGAGGCGGAAGAAGTTTACGATGCGCATCTAGTGCATTATTCCAAAGTTCTTTTACAGCTTACCCAGCATGAAATACTGGAAGACGAAGCTTTTAACCTCGGCATTGAAAATCCAAATTTACAACATAAGTATGAAAGAAAATTTGGCTTTCGCGTTTGGGTTGACAATGAATTGATTACACAATCTTCCAACACGCTTGATTTTGAGAGTTTTGAAGGCCCGCCTGGTTTCTCTGAGTATCAATTCGAAAAGCATAAATGGCGATTTTTTGTATTTCTTGATCCGGATAACAACATCAAAATTGAAGTCTCTGAGCGCTCAGATGTCCGTTATGAGCTGATTGCTCAGGTTACGATGGCACTGGCGCTGCCGAGTCTTATTTTTATCCCTTTGATTTTTATGATTGTCTGGGTCGGAACGCAAAAAATCTTAAAGCCGGTTGTTAAAATATCCGCTGATGTGGACAGTCGTAATACGAATGATCTCTCGCCAATAGAAAAAAGAATGGTTGCAGAAGAAATCGCACCGTTGGTCAATGCCCTCAACGGGCTTTTTGAGCGCATCGGGGAGAGCTTTCGGCGGGAACGCGAATTTACCGACCATGCCGCTCATGAGCTGCGTACCCCCTTGGCTGCGATGAAAACGCAGGCCCAAGTATTGCTGAAAAAAACCGCGAACATGCCCGATTGTAAGGAAGGGCTGGAAAATCTTCAATCCTCGATAGATCG
>SDWK01000499.1 GCA_004195335.1 Shewanella sp. | reverse complement strand
GTATCTAAGGTGTTTTAAGGGGAACCGTGAAATACGGCTACCATTCGAGGGCGAATGGCAGCCAATTTGTTTAATTATTATTGTTGATCTTCAGAGAGCTTTTCACCGATAGTCACTGGGACTTCGAAGTATTTTCCTTGACGGATGATCGTCATTGTCACTTGTTTACCGGGGGGAGTTTCGGCAATTCTATCCATCAACATTTCGACTCCCGGTACGACTTCATCTTCATATTTGGTGATAACATCTCTTGGTGTAAGTTGCGCTTGTGCTGCGGGCCCTTTTGCATCTATGCCGGTGATCATTACACCTGTTAAATCTGGAAGGTTTAATATCTGAGCCATCACAGTGCTGATGGGTTCACCGGTAATACCTAAGGCGCCACGTATAACACGACCATTTTTGATTAATTTACTCATAATGCTGTGAGCTAGCTTGATGGGAATGGCAAAGTTGATACCGTGGCCTCCACCTTCCTCACCGACTTGAAAAGCCGCGGTATTAATACCAATGAGCTGTCCGCTGGTATCGATCAGTGCTCCACCAGAATTTCCGGCATTAATGGCTGCATCGGTCTGTAGGAAATCGAGATAGCCAGAACTCAGACCATTGCGTCCGGTCGCACTGATAATACCTTGGGTGATGGTTTGTCCCAGGTTATAAGGGTTGCCAATGGCTAGGACTACATCTCCGACCTGGGCCGGCACTCCTAAGTTTATTGGTACTATCGGGAGCGTGTCTCCCTCAACCTTTACTTCAACCTTTAACACTGCCAGATCGGTAACAGGATCTGAACCGACAACTTCTGAGGTGAACTTACGGCCATCTTGCAATGCGACGACAATCTCGTCAGCTTTCTTTATTACATGATAGTTAGTGAGGATATACCCCTCTTTACTCATGATAACACCAGAGCCCAGGCCTTGAAGTGAACCTGAGTTAAGCGGCTGATTGGGGTTGACACTTAAGCTATATATATTGACGACAGCAGGGGCGGCCCTGCGCACAGCCCTGGAAAATGAAAGCTCGAACCCATTATCACCACGTTTCTGGAAAAAAAGGTTCGATGTGTCATTGTTAGTCAACAGTGGAGTCACGAACAGAAAGACAGCAGCCATTATCAGGCCAAAAAGAACTGCCTTGCCGACATATAATAGTGTGTCTTTGAAAGCCATATTAGGAAGATGTAGAAAAATTTGAGCTAGATTAGCATGAATAGCCCTAATAAGCATGAAGGGACTGATCCCTCCATGCTATATCAGCTAAGACAATAGGGGGAGCAGACACAGTCCCCTTAGTAGCCAAGTGTTACCTTAATACAAGGTATAGGTTGCTTTTCCCACGTTTAATTTTAAGTGCAACGGTGCCTTGCTGATCTTTGAGTGTTGCCTTAAGAGACTTAAGATCGTCAATCGAAGAGCGATTAACTCCGACAATGACGTCTCCTTTTTGTAAACCGCTGGCAGCGGCTGGAGAGTTTTGAGCGATATCAGAGATCTGAACACCATCATCGCCGTTTTCCAGTGTCGCCCCGGCAAGCATTGGGTGAACGGCACTAGCCACAGCTTCTGTCGTCTGGCTGACTTTTCCTAATATTGCGGTAACGGTTTTTTCATCTCCGTCTCGAATTAAGCCAAATTCTACTTGAGCACCAGCTCCCATAGTGGCGACTTTTGCTCTGAGTTCCTGAAAGCTCTTAATCTTACGACCATTGACACTGGTAATAATATCACCAGCCTTGATGCCTGCCTTATCGGCGGCGCTGTCAGCCATAACCTGATCGACAAACCCACCATGTTGGGTCTCTAGGCCAAAGCCTTGAGCTAGCTCACTGGTTAAGTCTCTGCCGGAAACGCCGAGCACACCACGACGAACTTCGCCGTGTTCAATAATTTGATCGATTAAGTTGTTGACCATATTGGCAGGTATAGCAAAGCCAATTCCTACGTTGCCGCCCCCAGGCGCCACGATGGCGGTATTGATCCCGATAAGATCCCCATTGAGATTAACCAGTGCGCCACCCGAGTTACCGCTGTTAATCGCAGCATCGGTTTGAATGAAATTTTCAAGCATCTCGATACCAAGTCCAGAGCGGCCCATTGCACTCACAATGCCTGATGTGACTGTCTGTCCCAGACCAAATGGGTTACCGATCGCGACGGCAAAATCACCGACTCTAAGTTTATCTGAGTCTGCGCGTTTTACTGCAACCAGGTTTTTAGCTTTTATCTGTAATAGAGCAATATCCGACTCAGCATCTGTGCCAATAAGTTTTGCCTCTACTTCACGTCCGTCATGAAGTCCGATTAGGATCTCATCGGCACCCTCGATGACATGATTGTTGGTGACGATATACCCTTTTTTAGCATCAATAATGACGCCTGAACCCAATCCACGGAAAGGTCGCTCCTGAACTTGTTCTTGAGGCGCATTCGGACCAAAGAAGTAGCGGAAGGCGTCGGGGATTTTTTGCTTAGAAACATGAGTTCCCGATACTGCAACGGCGACAACTGCAGGTGTTGTACGCTCTAACATAGGTGCAAGGCTAGGGACACTCTGTCCATCAACGGCCATTGGAATCGCTGCTTGGGATATCGCTGGCATCACAGTAAGCGAGGCTGTCAGGATAGCTGCAGAAAGTAAGCTTAATTTTGTTTTCATCTATTCATGGCTCCAATATCGGAAATGGATTTATGATCTCTTGAAGATGTATGGCTAGTTCATTGTCATTTCAAGAAATACTAAAGGTCAATTGTTACTGATTCCGACCCTAAGCATAGGATGAAAGTTCATGATTATTAACAAAGGTTAATTATTTTGGTTTACTATGATGACGTTGTCGATATCGAGTCGCTCATCAGCCTGTCTAGCTAGCGTGTCCACAGTCTCCTTTGCATTAAAGGTTGGCAGTGCCTTAGTCTTGCTTTTGGGAGCTAAGGTGTTAGCCGCTTCATTCCACTGTCTGTTGACCCTGTTTAACTGCTCGGTGAGTTCGGTCAGTTGTTTATAGTGCCCTTCGAAATGATCTGTGACCTCTTGTTTGTGTTGACCTAACTCTAAACGAGTCTGCTCCAATACCTTATCTTTACTGCTTGATTCATTATTGCGCGCGACAATCGTTCTGCCAACGTAGCCCAAGACTATGCCTAACACAAAAGTTGCAATGACTAATGGCCATTCCATATAACGCTCCTCACTGTTCAGTAATTGAACATTACTAATAAAATATTACTAATAAAACTTAGTACATTGGTGATTATCGGCATGATACCATATATACCCAAACAACCTCGAAATGCAGAATTCAGCATTTTGAAGTGGCTTGGGTATATTGATATAGCCTATTAGTAGCGTGAGCGTTTGTCTCGTAAACGCCTTGAAGTGGCTGGAATTTGTAGGTGCATATCTCCTGTGACGAGCACTTATTAAGGGGTCTTGTTAATCGTTCTTATGGAGAGTTCCCGAAGGTTACTTTCTATACCGACAGGTATCAGATAAACAGGCCCTAATAACAATAACTACCTTGAAGATTGTTATATATGATCAGCCGGATTTGCAAAGCAGCGGTGTCGGTATAATGGTTAATTTAAGGATAAAAGAGAATATTTTACGTGTCCGATTTAACGCCATGGCAGCATTACCAGCAAGACTTAAGCCGAGATGATTTCTCTCATGATAGCGCGCAGGAACAGGCGGTAAAGAGCTTGCAACGTGTGTATGATGAATTGCAGCTGCTCAATTCGAAGCGGAGTGTATTCGGTAAGCTTTCCTCTTTACTGGGTGCCAAGCCTCAAACGGTTCAGGGGCTCTATCTATGGGGCGGCGTCGGGCGCGGTAAGACATACCTGATGGACACCTTTTTTGATTCTTTGCCAGGTCATAAAAAGTTACGGGCCCACTTTCACCGTTTCATGCATCAAATCCATATCGATCTCGACGGTTTGAAAGGGCAGAGGGATCCCTTATTGATCATTGCTAAGCGAATGTCTGAGCAATATCAAGTGATCTGTTTCGATGAGTTCTTTGTCTCCGATATTACCGACGCCATGTTACTCGGCACACTTTTCCAGGCGCTCTTCAAAGAGGGCGTCGCTCTGGTCGCTACATCAAATATCATTCCTGATGACCTATATCGAAATGGCTTACAAAGGGTGCGGTTCCTGCCTGCAATAGCCTTAATCAATAAGCATTGTCAGATCCTCAATGTAGACTCGGGAATTGATTATCGCTTACGAACGCTCGAGCAGGCGGAGATCTATCATTTTCCACTCGATGCTGAGGCCGATGAAAATCTACTCACCTATTTCGATAAGCTGGCTCCCGAGTCTGAAGTATCCACTGCCGATATCGATGTGGACGGGAGAAACATTACGATCAGAAGGCAGGCTCAAGGGGTACTGCTTGCGAATTTTAAGGCTCTGTGTGACGGTCCCAGAAGTCAAAGAGATTATATGGAGATCGCCTGTCTTTATCATACTGTGCTACTCAGTGGCGTTGAGCAAATGGGGAGCAAGCAAACGGGTGATGATATTGCTCGTCGATTTTTAGCCATGGTAGATGAGTTTTATGAGCGCAATGTAAAGCTAATTATATCGGCCGAAGTGTCGTTAGAAGCCATTTATAGTGAGGGTCTGCTGGATTTCGAGTTTAGGCGGTGTCGATCTAGGCTGACTGAAATGCAATCTCATGATTACTTGGCCTTAGAACATCTGCCCTGATCAGGCGCTTTACTGGCATATTTAGCTGCATCATGTTGTTCCAAGTGTCTTTTTTATCATGTGTGCCGAGTTAGCCGACGGCAATATGAGATAGAACAAATCTATCCATTTTTACCTGTCCTTTTCTAGCCACACCGGTGATTATCTGCTTATTGACTCTTTCTGATGTCGCATCTTTAAGCTGATTTATTGCTTATCGTGTCGATACACTGAGAAAGCTGATAAATTTAGTAAAAAATAGGTGATTTTTAGCTCAGCTTTGACTATAATCCGCCACCTGCCCTCGTTACTCCATCGATATGATGGATGTTGTAAAGCCTAATTCTTTGCTCGAAGGGGCGGGGAATGGCACTATTTGTGTTATTTACCAATAATGGTAATAGCATGTGAGACAGAATTTAACATTGGGTTTTTGTAAAATGAAGACTACTTTTACTGCTACACCAGAGACAGTCACTCGCGAGTGGTTTGTTGTTGACGCCGAAGGTAAAACTTTAGGTCGTATCGCTACTGAAATTGCATCACGTCTACGTGGTAAGCATAAGCCAGAGTATACTCCTCATGTCGATACCGGCGACTACATCATCGTTATTAACGCTGAAAAAGTCACTGTTACTGGTAATAAAGCGAAAGGCAAAGTGTACTACTCGCACTCGGGTTTCATCGGTGGTATTAAGCAAATCACTTTTGAAAAGTTGCAAGCTCATAAGCCTGAAATGATTATCGAGAAAGCGGTTAAGGGTATGTTACCTAAAGGTCCTTTAGGACGTGCCATGTTCCGTAAACTTAAAGTTTACGCTGGTACAGAACATAACCACGCTGCACAACAACCTCAAGTTCTTGATATCTAAACGGGATTAAGCTAATGGCTGCAACTCAGTACTACGGCACAGGCCGTCGCAAAACATCTACAGCTCGTGTATTCGTAAAAATGGGAACAGGTAACATCATTGTTAACCAACTTCCTTTAGACGAATATTTCGGTCGTGAAACTTCTCGTATGATTGTTCGTCAACCACTCGAGCTAGTTGAAATGACTGACAAATTAGACATCTTTGTCACTGTTAAGGGTGGTGGTAACACTGGCCAATCTGGTGCAATCCGTCACGGTATTACCCGTGCATTGATGGAAATTGACGAGACTTTACGTCCTTCACTTCGTGCCGCTGGTTTCGTTACCCGTGATGCTCGTAAAGTTGAACGTAAGAAAGTTGGTCTACGTAAAGCACGTAAGAAACCACAATTCTCAAAGCGTTAATTTTCGCTTTCAGAATACAAAAACCCAGCTTTTGCTGGGTTTTTTATTGCCTGCAATTTAAAATCTTTATCACTGCTCTGTTTTTCTGCTGCTCTTTTGTTAATCTAAACTTAATCGATAGTTCTGGGATGGAAACACATAATTATGTCTTTGCAGTTAATCATGGTATCACTGGGAATCGTGCTTATTATTGAGGGAATAGGACCGCTTTTGTTTCCTAATCGTTGGAGAGCATACTTAAAGGAAATTTCAAATCAAAATCAACAACTTCTTCAACGTTTGGGTGGTGGATTAGTAACCGCAGGTATCGTTTTATTGATTATTTTTTCATAAAATACTTGCCTACCGCCCCTATAGATCTGCTAAAATCCCGTTTTAACCACTACCGTGCAGCAAATAATGGGCAAAAACGTCGTAGTTCTCGGCACCCAATGGGGTGACGAAGGAAAGGGTAAGATAGTTGATCTTCTTACCGAACAGGCAAAATATGTCGTTCGATATCAAGGTGGCCACAATGCGGGTCATACTCTGGTCATCGATGGCGAAAAAACCGTTCTTCATCTTATTCCATCAGGGATCTTACGTGATAATGTAAAATGCATTATCGGTAATGGCGTGGTGTTAGCACCTGACGCTCTGATGACTGAGATTAACATGCTAAAAGGGCGTGGGGTTCCTGTTGAGGAACGTCTACTGATCTCTGAAGCATGTCCATTGATCCTTCCATTCCATTGTGCTCTAGATGTTGCCCGTGAGAAAGCGCGCGGTAATAAAGCTATTGGTACAACGGGTCGTGGTATCGGTCCTGCTTATGAAGACAAGGTTTCACGCCGTGGTCTTCGTGTTGGCGATCTGTTTAATGCAGAGCTATTTGCAGAAAAACTGAAAGATGTGATGTCTTATCACAACTTCATGTTGACTGAATACTACAAGTGCGAAGAAGTGTCTTATGAAAAGACATTGGAAGATGCACTTGCCATCGCTGATTACTTAAAGAGTATGTGTGTCGACGTGACTGAACTGTTAGATCAGGCACGTAAAGCGGGTGAGCCCATCCTTTTTGAAGGCGCGCAAGGGACATTACTGGATATCGACCACGGTACTTATCCATTCGTAACCTCTTCTAACACTACCGCAGGTGGTGTAGCAACAGGTTCTGGATTTGGTCCACGTCATCTTGATTATGTTCTGGGTATTATGAAGGCTTATACGACTCGTGTCGGAGCCGGTCCTTTCCCTACAGAGTTGAAAGACGAAATTGGTGACTACTTAGGTGTTAAGGGTCATGAATTCGGTGCAACTACGGGTCGTAAACGTCGCCCAGGTTGGTTAGATGCCGTTGCAATGAAGCGAGCAGTACAGATCAACAGCGTAAGTGGTTTCTGCCTGACTAAGCTAGATGTATTAGATGGTCTGAAAGAAGTTAAGATCTGTGTGGGCTATGAATATCCAGATGGTACTATTGCTACTGTTACTCCTCTTGCAGCCGAAGGCTATGAGCAGGTAACACCGGTACTGGAAACTATGCCAGGTTGGAGCGAAACTACTTTTGGTGCGACTTCTGTAGAACAGCTGCCACAAGCAGCGTTGAACTACATTAAGCGTCTCGAAGAGTTGTTAGAAACGCCAATCGATATTATCTCTACGGGTCCCGATAGAAACGAGACCATGATTCTGGTGAATCCGTTTAGTTAATAATAGGGGCCGCGTTGAGCGGCCTTTTTATTGGGTACCTTTTGCTGACTCAAATTCAGGTAGTTCTCAAGAAATGAGTTATACTGCCGATGAGATCAAGTATTAATGAGACAGATTATTTATTATTTAAAGATGAGTATCCTGTCTGATCACTACTTATATCGATGAATTTGTCGTTGAGAGAATCCATGTTGAGAGAAGTGCTAGAAGGTTCAACAAGAACCGTACTAAGATATCTATTGATAACAATACTTTCGCTATCACCCATGCTGGCCAGGGCTGAAACGAAGGCGTTAGATATCTATAGTCAAGAGCAGCTCATTGAGCTTATTCGAACTAAACAGTATCTCACTCGAGTAAAGGGTGATGATTGTCAGCTAGTTCAGGATATTGAAGCCCGAGCAGAAGTGCTGAAACTGCCGCTTTATCAGTATTTATGGGCCGAGATGCTCAACTATGGCATCTGTGTGAAGGCAAACCCTCCCAGAGGGATCTCCTTGCTGCGTAATTCAGCAGAACAGGGAAGCGCAGAGGCTATGGTGAGAATAGCTGAGTACTATCACGAAGGAACATTCGTGATACAGGATAAAGAGCGTGCGATTCAATACGTTTTGCCCGCGGCCGCCAATGGTGATCTGCCGGCTCGGTTGATGTTGGTCAGGTTGTTTGGCGAAGGCTATGGTAGCCCCAGAGATTTTGAGATGGCATACCATTGGCTGTATAACGATGTATTTAGTGATGAGGCTACCAAGAAAGAAGCCTTAGAATTATTGAAGGTGCTTGAGCAAAAAATGCCGCCCAGCGCGATAGCTAGGGCAAAACAGGAGCACCTGAGATCCCGTAAATGATACCAGTTGGTATGGCCCAGATAGTTTCTGGGTAAAAATTTGAGATATTGAATGATCAAAGATCCGCATTTGAAGCGTGAACAAGAAAATTATGAAAACCCCATTCCTAGCCGCGAGTTTATTTTAGAGTACTTGCGTTCCGAAACATCACCTCTGAACCGTGAACGCATAGCCGCTGCTCTGAAGATCGATGGAGAAGAACAGCTTGAAGCGCTCAGACGTCGCCTGCGAGCCATGGAGCGTGATGGTCAGTTAGTCTTTACCCGTGGTCAAGCCTATGGTTTACCAGAGAGAATGGACCTATTAACAGGGACTATTATTGGGCATAAAGATGGTTTTGGCTTCTTAAAGCTTGAAGAGGGCGGTGACGATCTCTTTATTAATAACCGTGACATGCAGATGTATTTCCACGGCGATAAGGTACTGGCCCAAAAAGCGGGTGTCGATCGTAAAGGCAGACGTGAAGCTAGACTCGTTCGTTTAGTCGAGCAGAGAACTGCCGCTCTCGTCGGGCGTTTACATTTAGATTCAGGCATGGCTTTTGTTATCGCCGATGACAGAAGAATTACCCAAGAGATCCTCATTCCTGATGAAGATCGCAATGGTGCCCGCCAAGGCGACATTGTGGTGTTAGAGCTCACTCGTCGACCAGGCCGATATGTCAAAGCAGCAGGTAAAGTGACCGAAGTCTTGGGTCAACAGATGGCACCAGGCATGGAAATTGAAATTGCCCTGCGCAATTACGACCTACCTCATACTTGGTCTAGCTTGATAGAGAAGAAATTGCGCTTGATCCCCGATGAAGTGACTGAAGCGGACAAAGAGGGCCGTGTCGACTTACGCCACTTACCGCTAGTGACAATCGATGGTGAAGATGCCCGTGATTTCGATGATGCGGTTTATGCAGAAAAGAAGAAGAGCGGTGGCTGGCGTTTATGGGTAGCGATTGCCGATGTGAGCCATTATGTGCGCACTGAATCTGCATTAGATAAAGAGGCTCGTAGCCGAGGTAACTCTGTCTATTTTCCATCGCAAGTGATCCCTATGCTGCCGGAGAAGATCTCCAACGGATTATGTTCTTTGATGCCAGAGGTCGATCGTTTATGTATGGTCGCCGAGATGACAATCTCTGCTGTCGGTAAACTGTCAGGTTATAAGTTCTATCCTGCAGTGATGCATTCTCATGCGCGTCTGACTTATACCCAAGTGGCGGATATGCTCGAAGGTGGAGAGGTGAGTGATAAGCTCAAGCCTATCTTCCCACATCTTCAGACATTACAGTCTTTGTACCTGACCTTGGATGAGACTCGCGCCGATCGCGGTGCTATCGCATTTGAAACAACTGAAACTCAGTTCGTATTTAATGACGATAGAAAGATTGACAGCATAGTGCCCCGTAATCGCAATCAGGCGCATAAGATCATCGAAGAATGCATGATCTTAGCCAACGTGGCCTCAGCCAAGTTCGTGAAGAAGCATAAAGGTGAAGTGCTCTACCGCGTACATGAGTCACCATCTGAGCAGAAGTTAACGAACTTTAAAGACTTTTTGAAAGAGCGCGGTTTGACCATGGAAGGTGGGCTTGAGCCTACGCCTAAAGATTATCAGGCCATCATGCTAAAGATTGCCGACAGACCCGATGCTGAGCTTATTCAAATTATGTTGTTGCGCTCTATGCGCCAAGCAACCTATACACCGGATAATGAAGGTCACTTTGGTTTGGCATTAGAAGCCTATTCGCATTTCACCTCGCCAATTCGCCGCTATCCCGATCTGATCTTGCATCGTGTGATCCGCTACCTTTTAGCGAAAGAAGCGGGTGAAGTCAAAGATCAGTGGACCTCAGACGGTGGTTTCAACTATAAAATTGAAGAATTAGACCTGCTAGGCGTCGAGTGTTCAACCACTGAGCGCCGCGCCGACGAAGCAACCCGTGATGTTAGCGACTGGCTTAAGTGTGAGTTTATGCAAGATCACGTCGGCGATACGTTTGAAGCCGTGATTGCCTCTGTGACTCACTTCGGTATGTTCGTTCGCTTGAATAAGCTATTCATCGATGGCCTAGTGCATATTTCGAGTCTGGGCAGCGATTATTTTCAGTATGACAATATGCGTCAGCGCCTTGTCGGTGAAGCCTCTGGTCAAATCTATCAGCTCGGTGATGCCGTGACTGTTAAGGTCGCCGGAGTGAACCTGGACGATCGTCAAATTGATTTGATGATGGCAGGTGATGAAGGTAAAGCTAAGCGTCCAAGCCGTGGTAAGAAGCCGCTGACAGCTAGAGAGCGAGTCAATGCTGAAGGTGCTAAGTTAGGTAAATCAGATAAGAGCGATAAGCCTAAACGACGCGGTTCACGCTCAAAAGCTGGGGCGAGTAAAGCCGGAGGCGATAAGCCCAAAGCTGCAGATAAAAATAGTAAAGTCGGTGGCGCTAAGAAGACTACGGCTAAAACAAAAACGGTGGCTAAGAAGCCGAAGGCTAAAAAGTCTTCAGCAAAAAAGAGTCCTGCCAAAGATAAAGTCAAAGCAAGCAAGTAATAGAGACCGATATAGATGAAAAAACAAGATATCACCTTTGGTATTCACGCTGTTGAAGCGGTATTAAAGCATAGTCCAGAGCGCGTGATCGAAATGTGGGTGCAGGCTGGCCGCGATGATCAAAGATTGACGGCGCTAATTCAGGTGGCAGAAGAATTTGGTGTTACGGTGCAAACCGCGGCTCGAAAAACCCTCGATGAAAAGTCTGAAAATGGACAACATCAAGGTGTGTTAGCAAGAGTAAAACCAGTTAAACAACTTAATGAGAAAGATCTTATTGCTTTGGTTGAGAAAACTGACATGCCTTTCTTTCTTATTTTGGATGGTGTGACTGACCCTCACAATCTGGGTGCGTGCCTACGAAATGCAGATGCTGCTGGTGCGCATGGTATCATCGTTCCAAGAGACAACTCCGTAGGCTTAACGCCAACAGTGAGCAAAGTGGCATGTGGCGCGGCTGAAGTAGTGCCTCTGTTTCAGGTGACCAATTTAGCGCGCACTATGAAGAGTCTGCAAGATAAAGGG
>SDWK01001015.1 GCA_004195335.1 Shewanella sp. | reverse complement strand
CTTTCCAGCAGAACATCAGATCTTTCATCTCGGCAGCGGTTGGCTGACGCTTTGAAACCACTTTGACGTCATCCAAGCCAACCATACCCTGGTCTCTGTCTTGTAGAAGCAGTCCACCGTTGACGCGCTTACAATCTAAGCTGGTGGTCTTAGTGTTCCACTGCCCACACTCAAGCAGACGAACGTTAGCTTTAGCGGCCACGATATCGCGAGCGGCCTGGCTTACTTTCGGGGCGATGATCACTTCGACAAATTGGCGTTCAACAATCGCGCTGGCTGTCGCCGCATCTAACTCGCCATTGAAGGCGATGATGCCACCGAAGGCCGAGGTTGGATCGGTTTTAAAAGCACGTTTATAGGCATCGAGAAGATCGCTACCTACGGCTACACCACATGGGTTAGCGTGCTTAACGATGACACAAGCGGGCTCGCTGAACTCTTTCACGCACTCGAGTGCTGAATCGGTATCGGCGATGTTGTTGTAAGACAATGCTTTACCTTGTAGCTGAATGGCGCTCGCGACAGAAGCTTCATCGATATTGGTATCGACATAGAAAGCCGCTGTCTGGTGGCTGTTTTCGCCGTAGCGCAGATCTTGCTTCTTCACCAGTTGGGTATTGTAGGTGCGCGGGAACTTAGAGTCTGCATGGCACTCATCTGTACTGTGCGCTGGTACCTGAGTGCCGAAGTAATTAGCAATCATGCCGTCATATGCTGCGGTGTGCTCGAACGCGGCGATAGCTAAATCGAAGCGAGTCTCCAGCGTCGTGCTGCCTTCATTAGCATTCATCTCAGCAATAACGCGATCGTAATCACTCGCGTTAACTATGATGGTGGTGTCTTTATGGTTTTTCGCCGTAGAGCGAACCATAGTTGGACCGCCGATATCGATATTTTCGACGGCATCGGCCAAAGTACAACCCTCTTTAGCCACAGTTTCTGCGAATGGATACAGATTGACGGCAACCAGGTCGATAGGCTTGATGTTGTTTTGTTCCATGACGAGCTCGTCGATACCGCGGCGCGCTAAGATACCGCCATGCACTTTAGGGTGCAGGGTCTTAACACGACCATCCATAATTTCAGGATGTCCGGTATGATCCGATACTTCAATGACAGGCACACCGTTATCAGCCAAAAGGCGGGCGGTGCCACCAGTAGATAGCAGTTCTACGCCTTGAGCGTGTAGAGATTTTGCAAACTCAAGGATTCCGGTTTTATCTGAAACGCTTAACAGCGCGCGACGAATGGGTCTGGCATTATTCATTTTGGGTACAGGTCCAGTAGTTATTTTTAAGGATCTTTCGGAAAACAGAACAACATCAAAAATTTGAATGCCTAACTGCTTTCCAAAAGTCCCTCAACTCTAGCTTCTTTAGTCGCTCCCGTTTCGTAGCGCGCGTATTTTAACGTAAAAAGTATCCCTAGGCCTTTTTTTTCTGTGCGATTTCACAATACGCTTTTGCGAACAACTCACTTAGATAATGAAATCGTTTTGAAGGCATCTTGTATATGAAGAGGGATAATTTGTGCAGAGCTTCACACTCTGTTTATTAAAAAGGGTCATCTACCTACATTTATCGCATCATAACCCTTGACCTTGGATTTAACTCCAAGGTTTATACTCTGTAATATTCAAGGCTCGTTGTGGTCATAGATAAGGGCGATATATGTATCGAATTGGCGAACTGGCTAAGCTATGTGAAGTGAAGGCCGACACATTAAGGTTTTATGAAAAACATGGCCTATTGGCGCCTTCCTCACGCAGTGACTCGGGTTACCGTTTATACAGTGAGAGTGATGTCGAGCGATTGAGGTTTATATTAAGAGCCAAGGCGGTCGGTTTTACCTTAGCCGAGATCACTGAACTTCTTTCTATAGAGTTAGACAAATCCAACTGGGCATGTGCCGATGTTAAAGGCTTGGTGGATAGCAAGCTGGCTCAAGTAAATGAAAAAATTTCCGAGCTAAATCACTTTCAAGTGTCACTACAGCGTTTATCTGATGCCTGTTGTGGCGGGCCGGAGAGTGCGGAGCATTGCTCTATCTTAGAAGCGTTAGAGTCGAATACCGATAATATTAAGTGTGAAAATCACGCTCATCATCATGATAAATCACAGTATACAAAAAATTGTCAAAGTAAGGGTTAGGTATGTTGTTAGCAAATTTTATTGATCTGTTTTTAGATTCAGCCCCCTGGTTATTGCTGGGGCTGGTATTAGCAGGCATGCTAAAAATGTTTGTGCCTATGGCATGGATGCAAAAACAGCTCGGTGGCCATGGCTTTAAAACCGTGGTTAAGGCTGCCGTATTAGGTGCGCCTCTGCCTTTATGCTCCTGCGGCGTTATTCCGGCGGCGGTTGGCTTGAGACGTTCCGGTGCATCTAAAGCCGCGACAACCTCATTCTTAGTCTCGACACCTGAGACCGGTGTCGATTCGGTGACCGTATCTTATGTATTGCTTGGCCCTTTCATGGCAATCGTCAGACCAATTGCGGCGGTCATCAGCGCGATAGTGGCAGGCCTGCTGGTTGGGCGAGATGAGGATACTCCCGCAGAAATTAAGCCAAAAGTAAAAGAAAGCAGTGAGGGGAGTGAATCTTGCTGCGGCAGCAAGAAAGAAGTCAGCAACAAAGATGTCAGCAAGAAAGCGGTAACTATGACGCCTATGACTGCAACTGAGCCTTTATTAGGTAGCGTTAAGCCAGCAACTTCATCTTGTTGTAGCAGTAAGGCAGATGCTGAGGAGCCTGAAGTTTCATCTTGTTGTAGCAGTAAGGCAGAAGCTAAGGAGTCTAAAGCCTCATGTTGTAGTTCACAAAAGAGTGAAGCTAGTGATGAGAGCGAAAGCTGCTGTGAGTCGACTAAAGATGTCGCGACAGAGCTGAAAGGAACGCCAGTTATCAGTCGCATAGGTAAGGGATTGCACTTTGCTGCAACGGATCTGGTACGCGATATCACAGTATGGTTATTAATCGGCTTATTCTTTGCTGCACTCGTACAAACTTATGTGCCGAGTGATTTTATGGCGAAGTGGGGCGATGGCATCTTAGCTATGTTGGTGATGGTACTTATCTCTATCCCTATGTATATCTGCGCCACGGCATCGACGCCTATTGCTGCAGGCTTATTGCTTGCGGGCGTATCCCCCGGGGCTGTGCTGGTATTTATGCTTGCGGGGCCAGCGACCAATATCGCCACCTTAGGCGTCGTGACTAAAGAGCTTGGGAAACGAGCGCTATTTGGTTATCTCGGTGGAGTATTGAGTGTCGCACTCGTCTCAGGTATTTTGGTCAATTATTTAGTTGCAACATTTGGCTTTGAAGTGATGCCACAGATTGGAGAGCAACATAATCTCTTGCCATCTGTCGTCGTGTACACCTCAGGTGTTGTACTGGCGATATTGATGCTGAAAGTACTGCTTGAGAAGCTACCTAAGAACTGGTGGCGCAGAGATTGTTACCCCTTCTGTCGCCAGACATATTAGCGATCTTACCGGTTGCACTAAGTGACTGGTAGTATAGAAAAAACAATTATCTAATTGATAATGCTTAGGATTATGGCGCAAATCTGAACTTACATTTCAATATAAATTA
>SDWK01001013.1 GCA_004195335.1 Shewanella sp. | reverse complement strand
CGATAATGTTGCCATGTGCTTTGAGTCTATGTAGCACGTCTAATAACAGCTGAATATCGGCGAAGTGCAATCCCGTCGTCGGTTAATCGAGGGTATAGAGGGTCTGGCCGGTATCGCGCTTTGAAAGCTCCTTAGCTAATTTGACCCGTTGAGCCTCACCACCGGACAAGGTGGTCGCACTTTGTCCAAGGCTTATATAGGAGAGACCCACTTCAATTAAGGTCTGCAACTTACGGGCGATAGCAGGTACAGCATCGAAGAAGGGACGTGCTTCTTCGACGGTCATATCTAACACTTCATGGATATTTTTGCCCTTGTAGCGCACCTCAAGAGTCTCGCGGTTGTAACGCTTACTCTTACAGCTATCACAAGGTACATAGACATCGGGCAGGAAGTGCATTTCAACCTTAATGAGTCCATCACCCTGACAGGATTCACAGCGCCCACCTTTGACATTGAAAGAGAAACGACCAGGCTTGTAGCCACGGGTGCGGGATTCCTGAGTTGCCGCAAACAGCTCTCTTATAGGGGTGAAGATACCCGTATAGGTCGCTGGATTCGATCTCGGTGTGCGGCCAATAGGGCTCTGGTCGATATCGACCACCTTGTCGCAATGATCCATCCCCTCGATACTTTTGTATGGCGCGGGCTCATCGACGGTTGCGCCGTTGAGTTGTCGGTGAGCTATCTTGTAAAATGTATCGTTAATCAGTGTCGACTTACCAGAGCCTGATACGCCGGTGACACAAGTGAACAAGCCGACAGGGATCGTGAGATCGACATCTTTGAGGTTATGACCGCTAGCGCCAAATAGTTCGATGAGCTTATCGCTATTGTAGGCCACACGCTCTTCGGTGATATGGATCTGTTTCTTACCTGAGAGGTATTGGCCCGTAATCGACTCTTCACAGTTAAGAA
The DNA here is from genome assembly GCA_004195335.1 of Shewanella sp. Taxonomy (GTDB): domain Bacteria; phylum Pseudomonadota; class Gammaproteobacteria; order Enterobacterales; family Shewanellaceae; genus Shewanella. The sequence goes on along the minus strand of SDWK01001013.1, from coordinate 2,618 downwards.
TATCTTCTAATGTGCCATCACAGATGACTTCGCCACCATGGACGCCAGCTCCTGGACCGATATCGATAACATGGTCGGCCATTTTTATGGCATCTTCATCATGCTCGACGACGATGACGGTATTACCCAGATCCCTAAGGTGCATTAAGGTTTGCAACAGGCGTTCATTATCACGTTGATGCAGTCCAATCGAAGGTTCATCGAGCACATACATCACGCCGACCAGTCCAGCACCAATCTGACTTGCGAGTCGGATACGTTGTGCCTCACCGCCCGAAAGAGTATCGGCCGAGCGTGACAGGCTCAGGTAATTAAGGCCAACATTGACGAGAAAACCTAACCTATCGCGCACTTCTTTAAGGATTTTTTCGGCAATTTGTGCTTTTTGCCCTGTGAGTTCTAAGGTCGAAAAATAGTCCAACGTTTCACCAATAGACCACTGGGTCAACATGGGAAGGTTTAGATCATTAATAAAGACATTTCTTGCCTCTTCACGCAGACGTGAACCCTTGCAGCTCTGGCAAGGCTGAGTGTTAATAAACTTGGCTAACTCTTCACGGACCGAATTAGACTCTGTCTCACGGTAACGCCTGTCCATGTTATTGAGAATGCCTTCGAAAGGATGGTTTCGTACGACAACATCCCCACGGTCATTGATATATTTAAAGGCCAGACTCTCTGTGCCTGAGCCGTAGAACACCAGCTTTTGAACGTCGGCACTGAGTTCTTGAAATGGCTTTTCAATATCGAATTTATAATGTTCGGCCAAGGACGTTAGCATCTGGAAGTAATAAAAATTTCGTCTATCCCAGCCACGAATTGCCCCACCAGCGAGCGAGAGCTCAGAGTTCATGATCACGCGCTCTGAATCAAAAAACTGCTGCATGCCTAAACCGTCGCAAGTGCCACAAGCCCCTGCCGGATTATTGAAGGAAAATATTCTTGGCTCGAGTTCTGCCATCGAGTAACCACAATGAGGACAAGCAAAGTTGGCGGAAAACAACAGCTCATTCTGAGCTGACTTATCACTGTCCATATCTGCGACAGTGACGATTCCGCCGGAAAGCTCGAGGGCTGTCTCGAACGACTCGGCGAGCCTTTGCTTGATGTCATCACGCACTTTAAATCGATCGACAACCACCTCTATGGTGTGTTTTACATGCAGTTCAAGCGTTGGTGGATCGGTGAGGTCGCAGACCTCTCCATCTATGCGGGCGCGAATAAAACCCTGCGCGGAAAGGCTATCTAACAGTTTTACATGTTCGCCTTTACGGTTATTGACCACTGGGGCCAGCAGCATCTGGCGGCTGCCTTCAGGTAACTCGATGACTTTATCGACCATCTGGCTGATGGTTTGCGCCGCTAAAGGTTGGCCATGAGTAGGGCAGCGTGGTTCACCAACACGGGCAAAGAGCAAACGCAGGTAATCATAGATCTCGGTAATAGTCCCTACGGTTGAACGGGGATTATGTGACGTCGATTTTTGCTCAATTGAAATAGCCGGACTCAAACCTTCGATATGATCGACATCAGGTTTTTCCATCAAACTTAAAAATTGGCGAGCGTATGTCGATAAAGATTCGACGTAACGTCTCTGGCCTTCGGCATAGAGAGTATCAAATGCCAGAGAGGATTTACCTGAACCGGATAGGCCGGTAATTACGATTAACTTGTCTCTGGGAATTGTCAGGTTGATGTTTTTTAGATTGTGGGTGCGGGCGCCACGTACTTCAATCTTGTCCATCTTTCTCTCTGTAGCCGAATAAAAAAGAGATCGATTATCGCATAAAAATTGACTTAGGTCTCACTTATAAGATTCCAGAATTGTGTCTTTCCTTGAGCCAGTGCAGAGCTGTGACGCTGAGTTTATAGGAGTATCGGTCTGTTTGGTTAACCAGACAGCCCCTTTTACCTGCCTATAGAATGCCTCTTTTATTATTTTCCTTTTGGGCTATTGAAATAGTTCGTGATAATATGCGCGACTTATTTATGTATTCAAATCAGGACGGAGCATGGCCAATAACGGACTCTCAAAGACCGAGAAAAAAGTCGCGTTTTCTTTAGCCAGTGTATTTGGTTTACGCATGATGGGCTTGTTTATGATCATGCCTGTCTTTGCACTTTACGGGCAGCACTTAGAAGGCTTTTCACCTCTGTGGGTGGGTATTGCTATTGGTGCATATGGTCTCACTCAGGCTGTATTACAGATACCGATGGGGATCTTATCTGATAAATTCGGGCGAAAGCCGATTATTCTTATAGGCCTGTTAGTGTTTGCATTTGGTAGTCTGGTCGCTGCGAATGCCGATAGCATCTACGGTGTAGTAGCGGGTCGTGCGATACAGGGAATGGGTGCGATTGCCGCTGCGGTATTGGCCTTAGCTGCCGATCTGACTCGTGATGAGCAGCGCACTAAAGTGATGGCGATTATCGGTATGTGTATCGGATTCTCCTTTGCACTCTCTCTGTTAGTTGGCCCTCTCGTCGCTCAGTATATCGGGTTGTCGGGTCTGTTCGCTGTGACGGCGGGTTTAGCTGTTTTGGGTATGATCATTGTACAAGTGTTAGTGCCTAATCCAATTTCACAGGACCCTAAGGGCTGTCTCTTATACACATCT
>SDWK01000495.1 GCA_004195335.1 Shewanella sp. | reverse complement strand
GATATCGACAATGGAGGCGAGATCATCGATGGCGGCATCTCGGGCGTCTAGGAGTGAAGAGGGGGGAGTACCATTGTTACCTGAAGCTTGGATCTCTTTATTAAATTTAGCTATGGTCTGCAGCTGGGCATTAACCTCTTTGACCGATGCGCCTAACTGGCCTTCAATCTGAGACATCTGTGAGTTGAGGCCCTCGCTAACGGAGTTAAATCTATGAGCTATCGCTCTGGATTCATTCAACATGCCTTGACGATGAGCAATCTCATTGGGTTGCTCCATGGCGGAGTTCAGAGAGGCGAACAGTTGATCGAGCCCCTGAGAGATGTTGTTACCCTCAGAGCCAAAGATCTGCTCAACTTGTCCGAAGTAACTGGCCTGTACCTTAGTAAAGCCGACACTGCTGGTGGTGTTCCACAGCTGAGCCACCTCATATTGATCCGAAATACGACGTACACCATCGACCATGACACCGGCGCCGCCACCGTATACGCCAGCGCCAACAGAACTCATCATCACCTGTTGGCGTGAATAGCCTGGCACCATAGCATTGGCAACATTGTTTGAAGTGGCGTTCAGGGCAGCCATACTGGCATTTAACCCTGACATACCAATATTTAGCATGCTCATTACGTATCCTTTTATTCTCTTTGGCTGTTGTCACAGCGTCGGTAATTAGCCAATGAGTTATTCGCTTGGTTTGGCCATGACCGGTACTATGAGTGCCGGTTGCATCGCCGTCGTGGCACTCTGGTTAATCACAGTATTTGTACTCGTTTGATTATTAGAGGCGACCGTTTGTGGATCGGACTTAAGTGCCCCAGCTAATTGTTTGGTCATCACACTGGCAAGGCCGGTACTCTGCATCTGGCTTAAGCGGCCGGCCAGTTCGGCATCGTGCCAATCGCGGTACATGCCATCATTTTGTGATGATAGCGGGTTCTCTTTATCGGCCATCACGTCGGATGCGCTACGCATCTGCTTTAATACGGTTTGTAAAAATTGAGCTTCGAACTGCTGGCTCACTAACTCGAGGGCACCATATTCGCCGTTAGCCTTAATCAGATCCGAGGCGTTCATCTGTTTCAAATAGCCATGGGCATTATCTAGTTTCATCGGCCTGTTCCTCGCTGTAATGGTTTAAGGTAAGCATGTGAATTGGTACGTTTCATTAGATCACCACCAACTCGGCTTCTAATGCCCCCGCTTCATTCAATGCTTGAAGTATTGCCATCAGATCCATAGGCGATGCACCTAAACTGTTAACGGCTCTGACTACTTCATCGAGTGCAATCCCCTCTGGCCAAACAAACATATGTCCATTGCCTGTGTTGATATCCACTTCACTATCTGTGGTCACAACTGTTTCACCCGCAGCTTGACCCCAAAGGGCTCCATTTGGCTGACTGACATTTTCTTTCTCAACTATGGTGACGGTCAGGTTGCCATGGCTCACTGCGGCCTTTCTGACGACCACATTACCGCCCATAACGACAGTTCCCGTACGGCTATTGAAGACGACTCTGGGGGATTTACGCCCTTGCTCTATCTGCAACTCCTCCAGCATAGACATAAAAGTCACTCGTTCTCGATTCGACTTAGGCGCTCTCACTATTACCTTGGCACTGCTATCTGCTTGAGCGACATCCGGACCGAAGAGGGCGTTGACCGTGCGTTCGATATTGCGCGCGGTCATAAAACTGGGATCGCGCAGGTTAAGCACTATATGTTCAGCTTCGGTGAAGCTACTTTTCATCGCGGCTTCGAGTAGGGCTCCGTTGGGGATATTACCGACAGTGGGGACATTGATGGTGACTGAAGAGCCATTACGCCCCTGAGCCGATACGCCACCAACAACCAAGTTACCTTGAGCGACGGCGTAGATCTCACCATCGACGGCGCGAAGTGGTGTCATCAACAGGGTACCGCCCCGCAAGCTTTTGGCATCGCCGAGTGAGGAGACTGTGATATCTAAAGTTTGCCCCGGACTGGCTAATGGCGGGACAGTGGCATGTACGGCCACTGCGGCGACATTTTTCAGTTTTGGATCGGTTTTATCGTCGATCTGTACACCGAACTGTTTCAGCATATTAACGACAGACTGGCTGGTGAATTTGACCTGGCTCCGGTCGCCGGAGCCGTTTAGACCGACCACTAAACCGTAGCCGACTAGCTGGTTATCTCGGATCCCCTGTACATCTACTATGTCCATAAGGTAGCGGCTCTGACCTTGGGCCGACGCATGTTGGGCAACAAAGATGAGCAGTAGGCTCGTCATAAAAGTGAGGATTTGTTTCATTGGCTCATCCTGGCTTCAAGGTCATGCTTGAGGCGCATATCGTGGTGGAACATAGAGTCTGACTTTAGCTCAGGCTTGCACTGGGTTATCACAGGGGGAACCAAGGACTATTGAAATATCGTGATGCCCAGCCCATAGCATTACTATCTGCGATCGCTCCCTGACCGCCGTAGATGATCCTCGCGTCGGCAATTCTCTGGGACGAGATGGTGTTGTCGTTGCCGATATCATCGGTACGGATCAAGCCAAGTAGGCGTAAATATTCATCTCCTTGATTGAGGCGCAGCCATTTTTCACCTCGGATCAATAAGGTGCCGTTCGGCAAAACCCTAGAAACTGTCACCGTAATTGAGCCGGAAAGTTGGTTTTGCTGAATGCTAGAGCCTGAACCTTTAAAGCCACGATTTATACTTCCATCGCCACTGCCGCTATAACTGCTATCACCGATTGCAGTCGAAGCCCCCATGGAGAGATCTTGGGCTTTATTGGCCTTGGTATCGGCGCGTTTGCTTGAGTAGGTTTTTTCATCTAGCGCAACGGTAAGAATGTCACCCTCCCGAAAGGCGCGCTTATCTTTAAACAGAGTTAACATGTAACCCTGACGATATGCACTGCCATCTTTCGCGTCAGGCAAGCTGTAATCTATTTCAGGTGGCGCCCATTCAGGTTGACCCGGCTTAGTTTCTGCTTCGGGGAAGTGGGAAACACATCCCGATAACAGTAGTAAGATTGTTATCCATAAATGGCGCATGATTATCCTTTACCCCTTAGTTTTATCGTTACAGAGACTGATTGAGGAATTTAAGCATGTCATCTGCGGCTGAAACGACCTTGGCATTCATCTCATAAGCACGCTGAGTGGATATCATCTCCACCATCTCTTCGACAACATTGACGTTAGCGCCCTCGAGCGCCCCTTGGCGTAGCTGACCTATGGCTTGATCGCCGGCAACGCCTTCGATGGCTGCGCCCGATGCGCCTGTTTCGCGGTAGAGGTTATTGCCTCTGGCTTCCAGTCCCGTTGGATTGGTGAAGTTCACTAAGGTTATCTGACCTAACTCTTGAGCTTCGGCTTGACCGGAGATCTGAGCGGTAACAACACCGTCGCTTGCAATGGTGATATTGAGTGAGTCTTCAGGGATCTCAATATTTGGCACCAGAGGCAGTCCTTGAGATGTCACCATCAGGCCGTCGCTGTTACGCAAAAACTGGCCGTCACGTGTATAACCTAAGTCACCATTGGCTTCCTCTATCTGGAAGAAACCTTGACCTTCGATAGCGAGATCCATCTGTTGATTTGTGGTCAACATATCGCCGGTAGTAAATATTTTTTGCGTGCCGACGACTCGGGTACCTGTACCTAACTGTAAGCCAGATGGTAACTCGTTGAGTTCATCAACCTGACCGCCTGGCTGACGTTGTGTCTGGTAAAAAAGGTCGTTAAATGCAACACGGTCACGTTTAAATCCTGTGGTGTTCACGTTGGCCAAGTTGTTGGCTATGGTTGTCATCTTTACATCTTGAGCCGCAAGGCCCGTCTTGCTAACCCATAACGCTGACTGCATTATCTAATCCTTAATATATGTGTTGTTCATTAAGCTTCACCGGCTCTATCAGGATCGGTTTCTTAAGCATTTTTAAGTAGGCGGTTACCGGCCTCGGCTAATTTCTCGGCACTCTTCATCAGTTTGACTTGCACCTCAAATTGACGGCTAAGGTCCATCGAGGCGATCAATTCACTGACCGCTTTGACATTACTGGACTCGAGAAAACCGCTGTTGACCTTAACGTCATTATTCGCCTGTAGTCGCTCACCATCACGGCTACGGAAGAGACCATCTAAACCTTTTTCCATCGACTTAAACTCTGGATTCACCAGTTTGAGTTGGCCGACCTCCTCGATGATGCCGCCTTCTGCGGCAAGTACACTGACTCTGCCATCATCACCAATAAACAGATCGCGATACTCAGGCAGAACTATAGGGCCTTCGATACCTGCGACTGGGCGACCATCTATAGTGAGCTGACCATTCGTATCCGGGACAATTGTGCCCGAGCGAGTGTAGGCCTCTCCGAGATCGCTTTGTACGGCAAATAGCCCCTGATCTAGGATGGCTAGATCTAGCTTGCGCCCTGTAGGGTTTAAGGTTCCGGCTTGCAGGCTAAAACCACTGTTTTCCGTCTGTGCCATGACGCGCGTCTGCAGGCTGTTACCTATGGCTGGCAGGCTGGTGGATTTAACCCGCTCCAGATCGGCTTTAAACCCTGTGGTGTCAGCGTTGGCTAAGTTGTTTGCCCTGATAGCCTGTGATTCCATGATCCGGGTTGCCCCTGAGGCTGCCGTGTATAGCATTCTGTCCATGATTAGCTTCCTTAGATGGCATTCAGCAAGGCTTGCTGCATGGTCGAGTTAGCGTCCAGAACCTTAGCGTTAGACTGGTAGTTGCGTTGGGCGGTCATCAGGCTGACCATTTCAGCTGTGGTATCTACGTTTGAACCTTCGAGGTAACCGCCAGCGACAGAACCCAGAGTGCCAGTGGTTGGTGCACCAACAATGGGCTGTCCGGCGGCATTGGTGGCTGTCCAGGCGTTGTTACTGACGGGAGTCAGGCCATTAGGATTGTTAAAATCGGCTAATACGACTTGTCCTTGAAGCTGCTCCTGACCATTAGTGTAAGTACCGTAGATCATGCCGTTATCATCCAGACGTATGCCATTAAGCTCTCCTGAGGTATAACCATCTTGGCTCATGCTGGAGTTGCTGTAATTTGAGGCGTACTGAGTGCTCTTCTTATAGCTGACATCTAATTCCATCGGTTTAGCGCCACTAACAGGTATGTTCAAAGTTAATTCATCACCACTGGTGAGCGCGCCGTTAGTGTCAAAGGCCATGGTGTGGCCGCCGACTGGGGTCACATCTTTATCATCCATCATGTAATGGACAGACCATGTCCCTTCACCGGTCTTCACATAATATTGCGTCAGTGAATGTTCCTTGCCTAATGAATCATAGGCGGCGACGGTGTTCGATGAGTGGTAGCTGGCGACATTATTAGAGTCAAATGGAGTCGTTGCTTGATCTATAGCAGTCATATTGGCATCTAAGTTAGAGACCAAGCCTATGGTTGAGGTTGCTTTAGCGGGAAGAGAGCCAGATTGAATCTGCAGATCGCTAACATTACCAGTTTGAAGTTGTCCCGCAGCGCCAACAGGGTAACCTTGTAAGCGGTTGCCAGCCGGGTCGGTGACAAAACCGTTGGCATCTTGATTGAACATGCCCGCTCTCGAATAAAGAGTGCTGCCATCTTGGCCATTCAATACGAAGAAACCATCGCCCTGAACCCCCATATCCAGCTCTCGGCCAGTGTAGGTCAGGCTGCCGCCCATGGAGAAGTTCTGGCTGGTGGACATCACGTTTACACCACCGGCTTGACCACCATTATAGATGGCTGAAAACTCACTGCGTCCACCGCGGTAGCCTACGGTTGAGGAGTTAGCTATGTTGTTACTTATGGTATTCAGGTCTTGGGTTGTGGCTTGTAGTCCACTTAGGGCGATATTAAAAGACATTAAAATTATCCTTGGTTAACGTTTAGTTGGTTAAGAAACTTCTGAAATTTCAAGAACGGACACGGTACCGAGTCCATGCCCCAGTTCAGCCATCATCATTCCCGATGCGCTGATAAAGTGTATTTTTTCGATTGGAGCCTGAATAAAGGTATCTGCTGTCAGTACCTCTTTACCCGAAGTGGTTTTTGCTTCTATCTTGTATTCGCCGGGAGCCAGTCCCAAAGCCTCTGAATCTATGGTGAAAGCGATGTCACCGGGCTCCTGTGATCCTAGTGAAATGGTCTTAACCAGCTCGCCCTGTTTATCGAGTATGTCGATATTGAGCTCTTCTACTGCATTGCCCAGATAGACCTTACCCTTGACGGCTCCAGAGTCGCTATCGATAGTAAGCTCGGAGGCCGGAACCATGGCATCTTTACCTATGAGTTGGGCCGACTGAACTATGCCCAGATTCTCCATTATGGTCATCTGAGTGGATTGATTCAGACGCATCTGCTCTAAACTTTCCACTTGAGAGAATTGAGCAAGCTGAGTGACATACTCAGTGCCATCAATAGGATTGGTTGGATCTTGATTCTGGATCTGCGCAATCATCAGGGTCATAAACTCATTTTTGATCGAGGCGGCATCGTTACCCGGTGAGTTCATCACATCGGTGGCGGTACTGTCGTTCTTGCTGCTGGCTGCGGTGGTGTTCACATTCATCTTACTTAGCTCCAAGTTGCAGCAGGCCTTGCTGCATAGATCGCGCTTGATTCATCACTTCTACACTGGTTTCGAATGAACGGCTTGCCGCCATCATGTCTGCCATCTCTTCGATTGTGTTGACGTTTGAGTAGGCCACATAGCCCTGTTTATCGGCGAAGGGGTGATCTGGTTCGTAGCGCATATCGAGTGGTGCATCTGTTTCAACTATGCCCGACACCTGCACTTGGGCACCGGATACCTTGCCAGCTTGGGTTTGGTTATAGATGGTTGAAAATACAGGTTTCAATGACCGATAAGCGGTATCTTTTGTTTCCGCTGCAGCCCCTGCGTTGGCTAAATTACTCGCCACTGTATTGAGGCGGATGGTCTGGGCGTGCATGCCTGCCCCCGCGATCTGATAAATCTCTGCGAACGACATAGTTAACTCCTGACCTTAAGGACTAGATTCCAAGCTTCTGTGTGTATATCACCACCACCGACTCTCTGAATAATCTCTTCGACAAACATTCGTTATCTCTCCTACTGACCTTGGATAGCCGATTTCAATCCGGATATCTTCATATTGAGAAAGGTGAGGCTGGTTTGATAATCCATGGCATTTTGTGAGTATCTGGCTTGCTCTTTTCCAAGCTCAACGGTATTTTCATCGGCCGAGGCTTGATAAGGTACGCGATAGCCCACTTCATACTGACTACTGGCTGGCATGCCTGCGTTGACACTTGTCATTAATGCTTGAAAATTAAGATCTTTAGCCTTATAACCAGGTGTCTCGGCATTGGCCAAGTTGCCTGCTAGTATCTTGGTTCGTTCGACTCTAAAATCCAGCATTTGGGGATGAATACCCAGTGCGGCATCGAGGTTGATTGCCATGGCGACTCCTAGTAATGTGTGTTCATCTTTTTCGTTCTTCGACATGTTACAAATAGCATGCCAATAGTTTATTTTAAGGCTTATCAATGGGTTGCTTTGTTTTGTTAAGGTGGGGGGGAACTGGTGCTTCCTACTTCCTGCTGCTTATTTCCTGTCTGCTTCCGCTCAAAACCTCAGCTCAGCAAACATCGGAAGCGAGTCAGCAGTTGGAAACAGAGCTAACAAAAGTCTTAAGTCGCGAAATAGCACAATGGAAGAAGCGTACTGGGATTAAATCGGCAAAGCAGGATATTCAGATCAGAGTTCCTTCAGGGGTGAGCAAGCTTGAACCTTGCACTCAGCCGTTGAAGATAGATACAGGGTCTGGGTTAGTGTTTGGCAATCTGCAGCGTAAGGTGCAGTGTGATGCTAATGGCTGGTCGCTGTTTGTCAGGGCGAAAGTTAATGTGACCGCAAAACTGCCTGTAGCCAATCGCGCCTTGAAACGAGGAGAGTTTGTGACGGCTCAGGATATCGAGTGGCAGTCCTTAAGCTTAGGTCCGTCGTCTCGGGATTTAATGACCCGGATTGAGGATATTGTTGGGCGACAGGTGACGCGCAAGATTCGTCGGCATAAAGCGATTCAGCTCCACCATTTGAGTTCACCACTGTGGGTAAACCTGGGTGATAAGGTGATCATCGAAGCTCGCAGCAATGGCTTCTATGCCAATATGGCCGGGGAGGCATTAGAGTCTGGCGGCGAAGGGAAGGCGATCAGAGTCAAAAACTTAAGCTCAGGCAAAGTGATCACCGCTTACCCAACTGGAAAAGGAAGGGTGTCGACTCTGTTTTAAACTGGGCTGAAAATTTAAGTTTAGTATGGCAAGTGTCGCCTTTAGTCAGTAACTGCCATTAAAAAGGTAACTCACTGATGGAAATTCAAAAAATTAATAGTGTGATTAGTGCTGATATCAGTACTAAAAATGGACCAGTTAAAACGCCTGAACCAGCTGAACAAGTTCAAACGTTCCAGCCGTCACAGAAGTCTGTTAGTGACGATTGGAAGCTGCTTGCAAGTTCACAACAAGAACTGGAGCAGATGGAAGATATTGATCAAGCAAAGATGCTTGAGATTCGTCAGTCTCTACGTGAGGGAACCTTTGAGCTGGATATCGATGCTATCTCAGATGCTATGTTACAGCAGCACGGATAGAGATATGACGAGTAAAAGAGAGATAGTGCAGGAGATTATCCGAGGCATTCGTCAGGATGTCGAAGGCTATAAACAGCTTAAAAGTTTGATCTCACGTCAAAGAGAGCTGATGCAACGTAGGGATAATCAGGGGCTTGAACTGCATAATCAACATCAAACCCATTTATGTGAAAAGCTGCAATTCCGTGCGGATCAACGCAGCCAAAAGCTAGTTCGTTTAGGCTTTGTCGGAGATGCTAGTGGTATGGATCTGCTCATTACTAAGCTGCCAGAACAAGCCGCTAAGCAGGTGAGGGTGTTGTGGAAAAACCTCTTGATCTTGGTCAGAGACAGCCAAGCCGCTAACGATGTTAATGGCAATCTGTTGGTGGGTCAGCAGGCTGTGATCTCCGGGTTGTTGAATCGAGATAAAGAGGTCAGTATTGACTATGGTGCGCAGACACCAAGTTAAGAAATGAGTTAGTTATTTTAACTCACTTCTCCCCCAAGTTTGATTGCCTTCGAATGAAGGTTGGTTACATTTTTTATGTGGACTGTTGGTACTGGGAAGTGTGCTGAAGGTTGTACCTTTATGGTTATTTATCACCTGCACAGCACGAGCCGCAGGCTATAGATAACATTGAAGCTAGGTTATTCAGTAAGCCATCTAAGCAACAAAATCAGCCCAATGAAAAAGATATTTGAAACTTGTTATCTGACAAGTCTCTACCTTAGGTGTGAGGTATTTGATAACGTCCGGCAAGATCATCGAGTTGTTTCTGTTCCTGAGCAGATTTGGCATCGAGTTGTGCTTGATGACGTCGCTGACAGAACCATTTTATGCCCTGCTGCCTTCCCAGTTGTTTACGCCATAAACCATCCATTCTTTGATGTTCCTGCTCCAGCAGTATCTGTTGCCTAGTTAACTGAGTCTGCATCGGCTTTAGGGCTAGCTGCATATTGATATTATTTTGCAGCAGGAGTGAATTTGCTAGCAGAGGTGAATGGCCTTGATATTCTTTAAGCATATTTCCTAATACTTGTTTCTGCTTGGCTATCAGATCGATACGCTGCTGAGTTTCACTACGCTGCCTGCCGAGCTGAGAGAGTTTTTTCTCCTCCTGTTGGCAGAGCTTCAATAGTTGCTTCATCTCATCTCTCTTTGTCCATGGGGATTGGCGAAATATTCAGTGAGTTTATCTAATGCTTCCAGGCTTTGGCCTAGATCGAATTTTTGCTGAGTATCCTGTTTAAGGAAGCTGGCCATCATAGGGTAGCTCTCCACCGCCAGATCCATTTGTGGATCATGCCCAGCCTGATACCCCCCCAAAGGAAGTAATTCCCGAACCTCATTGTAACGGCTATTGAGGTGTCTGAACTGTTGCCCCTGTTGCAACTGATCTTGGCCAGCGACTTGGGTTGCCAGTCGACTGACGGAAGCCGCTATGTCGATTGCCGGGAAGTGGCCTTGTTCGGCCAGTTGACGACTTAAGACTAAGTGACCATCTAAGATAGCCCGAGCCGCATCGGCAATAGGGTCTTGTTGATCATCCCCTTCGGTTAAGACGGTATAGAAGGCGGTCAAGGTGCCACTTGGGTGTTGGCCGTTACCGGCTAGCTCCACTAAGCTGGGAAGCTGAGCGAAGGCTGAAGGCGGATAACCCTTCGTGGCTGGTGGCTCTCCTAAACTCAGGGCTATTTCACGCTGAGCCTGGGCATAACGAGTGAGTGAATCCACCAGCAGTAGCACTTGCTTACCCTGATCCCGAAAAGCGGCAGCGACATGGTGGCAGAGCCGCATGGCGCGCATTCGCATCAGGGGCGTGGTGTCGGCTGGGGCAGCGATAACGACCGCACGTTTACGTCCCTGTTCACCTAACGATTGTTCGATAAATTCTCGTACTTCACGGCCCCGCTCGCCAATTAAGCCGACTATCACCACGTCGGCCTCGGTAAAGCGGGTCATCATGCCCAGTAGCACGCTCTTACCTACACCGGAACCCGCGAAGAGTCCCAATCGTTGGCCGCGGCCTATGGGGAGTAGGGCGTTAATAGCCCGAATGCCAACATCTAAGGGCTCGCTTATGGGCTTACGACGTAAGGGGTTAGTGGTGTGATTGGTCAAGGGACGACTTTGAATATTGCTTAGGGGACCGAGATCATCAAGAGGCTGGCCTAAGCCATCCAGTACCCGGCCTAGCAGACCATTGCCGACAGGGATCTGAACTTGGCCACCTAGTGGCATAACTCGTGAGCCCGGCATTAATCCTGAGGTGTGCTCTATGGGCATTAGGCATAGAGTCTCTCTATTAAACCCCACGACTTCGGCTTCGATACGTCGTCCATCCCGGCATTCGATATGGCAACGATCGCCCATGCCGAGCTGGCAGCCTACGGCCTCAAGCAGTAGGCCGTTGACTCGAGTTAACCTGCCATAGACTTGGGCCACAGGTACCTGAGGCCAGTCTAATATTTCATTAGATACGTGTTCGATAGACTCAGAATTATTCAGCATCGACAGCAGGCTCGGGTTCTTGGTTTATCCCCTTAATTTCCGTTTGATTGAGCTTAGCTGCCACCTGATCCATACAAGAATTTAGTCTGGTTTCGACAGAGGCATCAGCATCGGATTTATCGCTGACAATCCGACAACCACCCGGAGATATGGCGGGATCGGCGACTAAGGTCCAGTCCTTTATTTTCTCTGAAGCTAGCTCTTTTAGTTTATGTAACGTACCAGGTTCAAGATGGATCTTCATCTCAGATCGTGTATCCGGCAATGCCTGCATCGTCTCTTCGATAAGAGAGAGGATCTGCTGAGGTTGTAGCGTGAGTTCACAACGGATAACCTGTTGAGCAACACGTCGAATCAGATCGAGTATGGTTGCCTGTTGTTGGTTGATCTGCTGATTATGACCTGTCTCTTATACACATCT
>SDWK01000781.1 GCA_004195335.1 Shewanella sp. | reverse complement strand
ACATCGCCCTTTCACGGCGACGACAGGGGTTCGAATCCCCTTGGGGACGCCATTAACGAACGAAGCCTCTCTGCTCACGCAGGGGGGCTTTTTTCGTTGGCGTTCGTGGAGTCAGGTTGGTTCTAGGTTGGTTCGGCATTCGGTTTAGAGGGGTTCTAGGCGGGACACTGTCGTAGCGTTGCTCTGGTGCGGCTTCCAGTGCCTCTTGTCTCCTCCTCGAGAGCGCGAATCCCTCTTTAGATGTCATAGTAGATGAAGCTGTTACCCTATAAGCATGAAAATCACATGCTCCCTCTTTCATTCCTATCTCCAGTGTCCCACCAAGTGCTTTCTCATGGCTATCGATGAAGTCCCAACGAAAAACGAATACGCAGAATGGGTTCTGGCTCGGGGGGAGCATTACCGAAACGACAGAACTGAACAGTTGTTAGAAGGGCATAAAATTGAGGAATTTATTCCTGGCGATCTAAATACTAAAACCATTATGAACTCGACGTGGCGTTTGGCTGTGAATTTTGTCGCACGGATGAAGGGACTTGAGACAACTATTCAGGCAATGGAACGAATTCCTCCCGGAGGTAAAGGGCATCCCGCTCAATTTATTCCTATTCGATTCGTTTTTTCAAATAAAGTGAGTAAGTATGAAAAGCTTCTGCTGGCATTTGATTCGCTCGTCGTGTCCGGGATGTTTGGCCGAAAGGTTAACATAGGAAAAATAATTCACGGTGATAGCGGCAAAAGTCAAAGGATTAAACTCGCGCCGTTGATAGGTGAGGCACTTAAGCTGAATGAGAAGATTGCCGACTTACTTTCAAGCGATTCGCCACCGGATCTCGTTTTAATCCGTCATTGTGTCGAATGTGGATTTCAGATGAGGTGCAGGGATCAAGCTATTGAAAAAGACGATCTCAGTCTGTTAGGTCGCATGTCGGAGAAAGAGCGCAAGAAACTCAATGGAAAGGGTATCTTTACCATCAATCAACTATCGTACACGTTCCGGCCACGGCGACGGCCAAAGAGGTTGCGAGAGAAGAAAGAAAAGTATCATCATTCGTTAAGAGCACTTGCGATTCGGGAAAATAAAACCCATATCGTCGGGAGTCCTGAATTTAATATTGAAGGGACGTCTGTTTATCTAGATGTTGAGGGATTACCGGATCGGGACTTCTATTACCTTATTGGAGTACGAATAGCCGATAAAGAATCTGTTATCAATTATAGCTTTTGGGCCGATAATATCTCGGAAGAGAATTTAATATGGCATCAGTTCTGCGATTTACTTGCTGGAGCCAGCCACCCTACACTCATACATTATGGTGCATACGAAAAAACTTTCCTAAAGCGCATGCAGGAACGCTACGGTAGTGTTGAAAAAAGTCACCCAGATATAGTGTCAGTACTAGATCTAGCAATTAACGTAGTTTCAGTTATTTATGCGCAGATCTATTTCCCTACATATTCCAGTGGATTGAAGGACATTGCGAGACATATTGGTTTTAACTGGACTGACCCGAATGCCTCCGGTCTAAGCTCAGTGGTCTGGAGAGTTCAATGGGAGTTATCAAAGTCGAACGATGCAAAGCAACGATTAATCAACTACAATATTGATGACTGTACTGCTCTTGCGGCGGTTGTAGAACACTTATGTCTCTTGATTTCGCGTAACGATGTACCCTACGGTGTAGTTCGAACTGAAGACTTACATAAATATAGACGTGGCATATTCAAACTAAATGATTTCAAGATCCCAGAATTCAACGATATTAATCGTGCCGCATATTGGGATTATCAGCGTGAGCGTATTTTAGTAAAATCACCCAAACTAAAGTTGACCGTTGTTAAGCGTAAAAAAAGAAAAAAGTCGACTTATCCGCCAGCCAATAAGGTCATTGCGCTATCGGCACCTCTGGCTTGTATAAGTTGTGGTCGGGAAACACTATACAGACATCAAACTGGCAAAAAAACAGTAATAGATATCAGGTTTGGATCAACCGGTATCAAAAGATGGGCAACAAATTACCATTTTT
The DNA here is from genome assembly GCA_004195335.1 of Shewanella sp. Classification (GTDB taxonomy): domain Bacteria; phylum Pseudomonadota; class Gammaproteobacteria; order Enterobacterales; family Shewanellaceae; genus Shewanella. The sequence goes on along the minus strand of SDWK01000781.1, from coordinate 1,572 downwards.
ACTATTATAGATGTCCTGCTTGTGGAATGGTGTTCAGAAATCCAGAAGATAATTGGATCGGAGCCAAATATGGTGCAGGGTTAAGAGCCTTTTGCGTTTACCAAAATATTGATTTAAGGATTTCTCAGGGACGAGTAGCATCATTTGTCAGCCAAGTGTTATCTATTCCTTTAACTCGAGCTCAGGTTAGTAGATTCAAGTCGGATACGGCGAAAAAGTACCAAACAACATACGACGCTCTGAAGGATTCTATAGTCTCCGGATCCTTGGTTCATGCAGACGAGACTCAAGTCAATATTGGTGGGATTGTTGGTTACGTCTGGGTTTTTACCAACTTGAAAGAAGTCGTTTACATATATTCTCCCTCAAGAGATGGGGCGCTGGTACACCAACTGCTCAAAGACTTTACGGGAGTTCTAGTCACGGATTTCTATGCAGCCTATGACGGCCTGAACTGTTGTTACCAGAAATGCTTAATCCACTTGATACGTGATCTAAATGAGGATTTGTCAAGCGAACCTTTTAATGAAGAGTTCAAGTGTCTTGTTACAGAGTTTGCATTGCTACTAAGGCCAATGATCACTACCATTGATCGGTTTGGATTAAAAACACGATTCTTACGGAAGCATAAAAATGAGGTTAAGCGTTTCTTTAAATATCTCGAAAAAAGCCAATTCATCAGTGAGACTGCTAGAAAATGCAAGCAGCGGTTGGAGAGAAATCGTGAATCCCTTTTTACATTCTTAGACTATGACAATGTCCCCTGGAACAACAATAACGCAGAACATGCAGTAAAAGCGTTTGCCCTGTTGCGCAAGGAATTTGTAGGGTTATCAAACGAAAATGGCATTAAGGAATACCTAATTCTTCTCAGTATTTGCGAAACATGCCGAATTAATAAAATCAATTTTCTCGATTTCCTGCGCTCTGGTTTTACAGATATAACGCGTATGTGAAATGAGCGTTGCGGTCATTTTTAAACATAATAGAGCCAGTGAACCACTGGATGAATCATCTCAATAAAGTCCTAGCTTCCGGCCTCTACGTTATGTACGATTCTGAAAACAATCCGCCGCAGTTCAGCTTTGAATCTATTCACAACAAATATTCACAGGTTGTCGATACTTAATGATATTCCCCAGTTCTTATTTTCGTTTCCGGTGAAACGCTATTAACGAACGAAGCCTCTCTGCACACGCAGGGGGGCTTTTTCGTTGTATTTTCGGAGTCAGGTTGGTTCAGTATTTACTTTGGAAGGGGTCAATCCTCTCCAAGAGCATACGGGCCGAACCTATTTCTCAACTCTTGGTAGCCTTCAGGCAATTCAATTTTCCGCTCAATACCAAAGAGTTTTAGTATCAGGCATGCGATAGGCGGTATCGAGAAAGCCCGTCATTTAGGACCAAATATCCTGTCAGAATGCTTTGGTAAAAATCTAAAAGAATTATGGCTGGTTGCTGACCGTCCGAAATTTCACCATTAGCAGCACAAGAAAGCCCCGGCCTGTTTATACGGACCGGGGCTTTCCTATAAGTTGCTCTATATTGGGGTCCTGCTTCTCCATAGGATTAA
>SDWK01000494.1 GCA_004195335.1 Shewanella sp. | reverse complement strand
AAGACAATATAGCTGCCCTTAGTGTTTGTGCCAAGAATGTCTGTGGTGTATTCTTTAAAATTGTGTGTATCTCTTCCTTTAGATGAAGTTTTTTGATTTTGAGCTCATGGACTTCATTAGTAAAGTCGTTAGAACTGTGTTGCTCTAACTCCTTTATTTCATCATCCAATGCATTATGCTTGTTAAACTTCTTTAAAAAGTGCGTATCATCAGATTTTAATTTAGTGATGAGTTCTCGGTATTCTGGAAACATAGCTTCAATTCCTTCCTTATTTTTTCTTCTGTTTATGTCTAAGCTAGCGCGATTTTTAACCATCAAACGTGATAGAGATCAACAATTGATACCTCGTCATAAATATCTGCTTGGTAGGGCGTAATGCCACTGGTGAAAGTGGCGGGTAACTGACGAGGGTAAAGTTATTGGAGGAGGTATAACTCCTTAATTTTTAAAGCCGCCTATACTGGTACTGAATCAGGGTATATCTCGATCTGTATGCGTACGTGATTAAGGAGTTGTTGAGCGACGCAGTTTGTTAATGCAGATGAATCGTTTTAGTAACTGTATTACATCAAAACATTTACCTGCGCCCAATAAAGTGTGATCAATCTAACCTTTTCAGCTTCGATACTAGGTTAAAGTCGCAAACAGAAGAATTTTATTATCAAAATTGAAAGGGGTTTTCACAATGTCAGATGTATTTCACTTGGGATTGACCAAAAAAATGTTGGATGGGGCGAGCTTGGCAATTGTGCCAGGTGATCCTGAACGTGTTAAAAAAATTGCAGAATTAATGGAAGGAGCTACATTCCTTGCCAGTCATCGTGAGTATACAAGTTACCTTGCCTATATCGATGGCAAAGCTGTTGTTGTGTGTTCTACCGGTATTGGCGGCCCTTCGACCTCTATCGCAGTTGAAGAATTAGCTCAGCTAGGTGTAACGACGTTCTTACGTGTCGGTACGACTGGCGCTATCCAGCCTCAAGTGAATGTTGGTGATGTGATTGTAACTCAAGCATCGGTTCGTCTCGATGGCGCAAGTCTGCATTTTGCTCCTCTAGAATACCCAGCCGTGGCTAACTTCGAATGTACTACAGCTATGGTTGAAGCAAGCCGTGATGCAGGCCTAGAGCCACATATCGGTATTACAGCTTCTTCTGATACCTTCTATCCAGGTCAAGATCGTTACGATACAGTTTCTGGTCGAGTCACACGTCAGTACAGAGGAATGATGCAAGAGTGGCAGGACCTTGGCGTGCTAAACTATGAGATGGAATCATCGACGCTATTTACCATGTGTGCTTCGCAAGGTTGGCGTGCGGCATGTGTTGCGGGTGTTATTGTTAACCGTACACAGCAAGAGATCCCTGATGAAGCGACGATGAAGAAAACTGAAGTAAGTGCAGTGTCTATCGTTGTTGCAGCGGCAAAGAAATTACTGGCTTAAATCTATCGAATTAAGTTAACAAAAAGGCGCCTTAGGCGCCTTTTTTGATCTTATGCTTATCCAGTCAAAAAGGGATAGCGCTAATTATCCACTTAATCATTTTATTAAAAATGATATTTAGCGATGACTGAATAGGTATTTTGGTCGACACCTTTCACACCGTACTTGTTCTTCCAGTAATCATACTCGACACCGACAAGGAATGTATTTTTCTTGTGGCTACCGAAGATGACCGCGCCCAGGTCATATTTTAGCTGAGGATTGAAGTGGAAGTTCTCTTCATAGCCTTGGTTATCGGCAGAGAATACCCAGTCAAAGAAACCATCGAATACTATGTTCGAATCGCCAACCGGAAAGTCCATTCTAAAGGCGGGAGTTATCTGCCAACCGTCACTGATATTACCGCTACTGATGGCTTCACGTCGATAAGTATTGAGCTGAAAGTAGCTAAAATAAGGAATCGCTATATCCATGCCAAGACCATATAGAAAGCTCTTAACCGGCCCTTCACCCTCTTCGAAGGTCATGGCCAGAGACAGATCGGTCACCGGGCCAAAGCCGATCTCTTTGCCGGAAATTTTACTGGCACTGAGTCGAGTCGAAATTTCACCATAGGTTGTGCTGTCACTACTGACGTTCGAACCGTTGAAATAGATCAGATCCTGAAACGCAAACCAGTCACCATATTGCCATGCACCGGCAGTTTCGAAGGTGAAAGTGGTTTGCTTATCGGAAGGAGCAAGATCGTAGTTGTCACCGTATAGCGCAGTTACGCTGGCATCCCACCAGTGGATAAGATCATCGGCCATTGCCTGAGGTGTGGCGAGAAGCGCGATTAAAAGCCATTTTTTGTTCATCTCATTACCTTTTTATTAATGCAGCCAACGGGCCGCTATCTATTACAATCATGCACTCTGAGTTGCATTTATTGATTGTTGAAAAACACCGATCGCCAAGGGTACGGCGAAGTTAAATTGAGATGGCTGCAGAGCATCCATCTCATAGGGCGGAGAATATATTCATAAAAGCACTATTGTTCAAAGGGTTTGTTACTGTTTTGGGATTAATCGGTATAAATTTCCGCTAAATTAGGCGTTATAATCATTATGAAATTATTTGTGACATATTATGTCGCGAAGGATTAAAACAACTGATATAGTGTTTTGACGGATAATCACATTTCAGGGGGAAATATGGAGTTATCAAATCCCATCATTATCTGGGGCTGCATTGGACTGGCATTGATGCTGGCAGAGGTCATTATTCCTGGGGGAATCGTCATCTTGCTCGGTGGTGCCTGTTTGGTCGTGGCATCGGCACTGGCTATTGGGTTAGTCGAAGGAATAGTGCAAAGCCTCACACTCTGGTTTATCGTTTCTATTGTTTTGCTGTTAGGTTTCAGACGGCTCACCCAAAAATTGGTTGGTGGCGATTCACACGTAGATAATACCGATGAAGAACTCGATATCTATAATCAGACTGCCGTCGTTAAAGAGACTATTGGCCCAGCACAGCATCAGGGACGAATCGAATTTCAGGGTATAGAATGGTCGGCACTCGGCGATGGTAGTGAAATTGCTGCGGGAACTCGAGTTAGGATCATCTGCCGGGATAATATCGCCTTAGTTGTCGAACCCTACCCTGATTAGTCAAACATGAGTAATTAAGTCTGGCTCAACGAGTCTGATGATAAGCCCTGCCTTTGGGCTCAGAGTTTTAGTGCACAGTTAGTTTAAGTTACCGTTATTTAAGTTAAGGAAGGAATCTATGTTTGTATTTACAATCTTTGTCCTGTTTGTCTTTTTTATTCTCTATAAGCTGTTGTTAATTGTGCCTATGCGTGAGGTCAATGTGATCGAACGTTTAGGTAAATTTCGGGCCGTGCTTAAGCCCGGTTTTCATTTTCTGATCCCCTTCTTCGACCGCGTGGCCTATAAGCATGAGATCCGTGAGCAGGTGCTAGATGTGCCGCCACAGAGTTGCATTTCGAAAGATAACACTCAGCTCGAGGTCGATGGTTTAGTCTATCTCAAGGTGATGGATGGCAAGCTTGCGAGCTATGGAATCGAAAATTACCGTCTCGCGGCAGTCAACCTGGCGCAAACTACCATGCGTTCAGAAATAGGTAAACTGTCCCTAAGTCAGACCTTCTCTGAGAGAGACAGTCTCAATGAGTCGATAGTACGTGAGATCGATAAAGCCTCTGATCCTTGGGGGATTAAAGTGCTTCGCTATGAGATAAAGAACATTACCCCATCTCGTAAGGTGATCCACACCTTAGAAAAGCAGATGGAAGCCGAGCGGAGTAAACGCGCGGAGATCACCTTAGCGAATGCAGAGAAAGCTGCGATGATTAACCTCTCCCAAGGTGAACGACAAGAAGCCATTAATATCTCTGAGGGACAGAAACAGAAACGCATCAACGAGGCTAAAGGTACGGCACAAGAGATCAGTATTATTGCCAAGGCGAAAGCGGAGGGGATGGAGCTTGTCTCAACCGCGCTGGCGTTAGACGGCGGTCAAGAAGCGATGAACATGCAGCTTAAGGAGCAGTTTATCGGTCAGGTCGGCAAAATACTCAATGAGGCCGAGATTTCCGTTGTTCCGGCCGAGATGGCAAAGTTGGAAGGCTTCTTCGAAGGTATGGAGCAGGTGACTCATGCTGTGAGTAATGGCTCTGCGAGTTCAAATTCAGTGAAAGGAGGTCGCTCATGATTGCAGGAATAAATACAGATCTAATCGTGTTGGGCATTTGGGGGCTTATCTTTGCCGTCTTTATTATTAAGCTGTTTCAATCGATTTGTTTAGTGCCGACTAAATCGGCTTATATCGTAGAGCGTCTTGGTAAATATCATTCGACATTAGATGCAGGCTTTCATGCCTTAGTGCCTTTTGTCGATAAGGTAGCCTACATTCACGATCTTAAAGAGGAGACTATCGATGTTCCTCCCCAAGAGTGTTTCTCTAGTGACGAAGTGAATGTAGAAGTCGATGGCGTGATCTATATCTCGGTCATTGATCCGGTTAAGGCCAGCTACGGTGTGACGGATTACCGTTATGCGGCGATACAGCTGGCTCAGACTACGACCCGCTCAGTGATCGGTACCTTAGATCTTGACCGCACCTTTGAAGAACGTGACGTGATCAGCGCCAAAGTGGTTGAAGTACTCGATCAGGCCGGTGCCACGTGGGGGATTCGCGTACATCGTTACGAGATAAAGAATATTACCCCGCCGGAAACGGTGAAGAACGCCATGGAGATGCAGGTGAATGCAGAACGTTCGCGCCGTGCATTGCTGGCGAAGAGTGAGGGTGATAAGCAGAGTAAGATCAATCGCTCGGAAGGTATCAAAGCCGAGATGATTAACCTCTCGGAAGGTGAGATGCAAAAACGTATCAACGAAGCGGAAGGTAAAGGTGAGGAGATCTTAACGATCGCCAAGGCCACCGCCGAGTCTATCGAACGCATGGCTACCGTTATCGCAGCTCCCGGTGGTAAGAATGTGGTTCGCATGCAGCTTGGTGCTCAATACCTTAAGCAGCTCGACGGCCTGAGCAGTGGGGCCAGCAGGATTGTGCTGCCAGGGAATATGATGGACTTCGATTATTGGATGAACAGCATCGGTCTAGAAGAGAGTAAGTCCTGATTAAGGGCTTAGGTTGAGATCAGGCCAATCTATTTAAGGATAGTATTTAAGGAAAGCTAGCCTGGTGTCGAGATGGAGTTCTTTGATGAAAATAAGCCAAACACCTTTTCAGTATGGGTGGTACTGGATAAGCCAGAACCTTTATATGGCATTGTGTGCAATATTAGGAGGCTGGCTTGCCAGCGGTAAAGCAACACCTGTTTATGTAACAAGAGTCGCTGTAGGTAGCTTTATTGGTATCTTGTGTTTTGAGCTCATGTCATTGGTTTATCTTAAATTGCGGCATCGTCCCTGGCGGAACGAACTTGAGGTAGATCATCTTGGGGTGAAGTTCCAGAGCTGGGGAAAGCAACGAGAACTGAGCTGGCAGCAAATTACCAAGGTTAAAATGCCCAAGTCTATTCGATTTCCTATTAGAGACTTATGCTTCCATGGTGATGAAAACAACAAGATATCATGTGATTTGAGGTGTTTCTCAGCGGACGATCGAGAAAGAATTGTTGATAGGATTAAGCTCTATCAGCCCCATTGAATATATCCGCTAACGCATAGCATTTACAGAGCAACATCTTTATTCAAAGGCCTCTCTTCACAGGCCTTGTTTAAATCGCTTTGACCATGAATCGAAGTCACTCGCTTAAAAGCCTTTTGGGCGTTAATATTCCTCCTTATAGAACTTCCCCCCCCAAAAAAATTGAGACAAGCATGACGATAGAACGTATTGAAAGCGGCGCGCGTATGAGCCGTATCGTTAAACATAACGGCACCATCTACCTGTGTGGTCAGGTCTGTAAAGATGCAGAGCAAGGTATCACAGAGCAGACTCAAACCATGCTGGATAAAGTGGATGCTTTACTGGAGCAAGCTGGTAGCGATAGGGAGCACATCTTGTCGGCGACCATCTATGTCAAAGACATGTCCTACTTTGCCGAGATGAATGCGGTGTGGGATGCTTGGGTACCTGAGGGCCATGCGCCTGCGCGTGCCTGCGTTGCGGCAAAGATGGCAAGAGAAGCCTTGCTGGTTGAGATCTCTGTGGTTGCGGCTGAAAAAAAGGGTTAGATTTTGACTACGGGCTTGATATGACCCTGATAAGAGTTGAATAACTCCAACCCACTCATATCATCATTTCAAATAGACTAATGTCCCCTGAGCTCTTATTTTGTAAAGTTCAGGGTCCATTGTGGTTCACCCTGTCATCTTGTTGTGGGCTTGCTAAGCTAGTCGCAGCTCAAACAGAGCAGTGTCGATTAGCCAACTCGTTGGCGTCTGCTTAGCGACAGGGTCGCGTCCTTCTCTAGGAACCTAGGATCTCATCCCCCGCACCTGTTATACTACTTCCTCGATTTTTTGGAGGCAAGAATGGACGAATCTTCTTTACTAGACGGCCTGAACGACAAGCAGCGTGAAGCTGTAGGGGCACCACAATCCAGCATGTTGGTATTGGCGGGCGCCGGCAGTGGCAAAACTCGGGTGCTAACCCACAGAATTGCCTGGCTTATGCAGGTTGAACAGCAGAGTCCATATTCTATTTTAGCGGTGACGTTTACCAATAAAGCGGCCGCTGAAATGCGTGAACGTGTGGAAAAAGTCACTGGCAGTAACATGGGACGCATGTGGATTGGTACCTTCCATGGCTTGGCTCATCGCCTGCTACGTACCCATTATAAAGATGTCAACTTACCTCAAACTTTTCAGATCATCGACTCTGACGATCAGTTAAGGTTAATCAAACGCATTCTAAAAAGCCTGCACTTAGACGAGAAACAGTATCCACCTCGTCAGGCTCAGGGCTATATCAATGGTAAGAAAGATCAGGGTTTACGTCCTAAGCATATCGATGCGGGCGGTTTTCCTCTTGAGCAAAACTTGCTGCAGATCTATCAGGTCTATCAAGAGTCTTGTGACCGAGCCGGTTTAGTCGATTTTGCCGAGTTATTACTGCGTGCTCATGAGTTATGGCTCAATAAGCCCCATGTGTTACAGCATTATCAAGACAGATTTAAAAATATTCTCGTCGATGAGTTCCAGGATACCAACGCCATCCAGTATGCCTGGATCCGCGTGCTTGCGGGTGAGAGTGCCAATGTGATGATCGTCGGTGATGACGATCAGTCTATCTATGGCTGGCGTGGTGCTCAGGTGGAGAACCTGCACAAATTCCTCGAAGACTTCCCTAAGGCTGAGACCATAAGACTGGAGCAAAACTATCGCTCTACTGGCAATATTCTTAAGGCTTCGAATGCACTGATTGCCAATAACCCTGAACGATTGGGTAAGAAGCTGTGGACCGAAGATAAAGATGGTGAGCGAATTTCTGTCTATTGTGCATTCAATGAGATGGATGAGGCGCGCTTTATTGTCGGCAGAATTAGCGATTGGCACGATATGGGAGGCGATCTTAGTAGTTGCGCGATTCTCTATCGTTCGAATGCTCAGTCTCGTGTGCTCGAGGAGGCCTTGCTTCACAAAGGCTTAGCGTATCGCATTTATGGTGGTCTGCGTTTCTTCGAACGTCAGGAGATTAAAGATGCGATGAGCTATCTGAGGCTTATCAATAACAAGGATGACGATGCCGCGTTCGAGCGTGTGGTCAATACTCCGGCACGTGGCATCGGTGGCAGAACACTTGATATTCTGCGCTCCACCGCCCGCCAGCAAGAGTTAACCTTGTGGCAGACCTGTTTGCGAGCGATCGATGAAAAGTTATTGAGCGGCCGCGCTGCTAATGCGGTACGTGGCTTTATGGATCTCATTGTTGAGATGCAACAAGACACCTCCGAGATGACTTTACATCACACCACAGATCATATGATCAGACAGTCTGGCCTCAAGGCCATGTATGAAGCTGAAAAGGGTGAGAAGGCGCGTTCACGTGTCGAAAACTTGGACGAACTGGTGACTGCTGCCCGTACCTTTATCATGCCCGAAGACAGTGAAGATATGGGCGAGCTCAATGCTTTTCTCTCTCATGCTGCACTTGAGGCTGGCGAAGGACAGGCCGATGCTTTTACCGATGCGGTTCAGCTGATGACACTGCATTCAGCCAAGGGGCTGGAGTTTCCTGTGGTATTTATGTCCGGCGTCGAGGAGGGGCTATTCCCAAGTCAGATGGCCATGGATGAAGGCGACAGACTCGATGAAGAGCGACGTCTGTGTTATGTGGGCATGACCCGTGCGATGGAAAAACTCTACATTACCTACGCAGAGACTCGCCGCATATACGGCCGTGAAAACTTTGCCAGCCCATCTCGCTTTATCAAGGAGATCCCCACGGAGCATGTTGAGGAAATCCGTCTTAAAACTCAGGTCACACCACCACCAAAAGCGAAGAGTTCCCCCCCTCGAAGCACGATAGTCAATGATACTGGCTTTAAGATGGGCCAAAGTGTTATGCACCATAAGTTTGGTGAGGGCAAGGTCACCAGTACCGAAGGCAGCGGTCCTCAGGCTCGAGTGCAAGTGAATTTTCTCGATGTTGGTAGTAAATGGCTCGTTATCGCTTATGCGCGGCTCGAGAAGTGTTAGAAACCATTTGAATGCTGATGCACGTCAGTCATAATGGCGTGATCATTGACTAAAAAGCCGAAGCGTTATGAGGAGAGCCTCGAAATGAGTTTAAGGGATAAATTAAACGTTTACTTGCGTTTGGCTCGAATGGATCGCCCCATCGGCACCTTATTACTGCTATGGCCCTGCCTGATGGCCTTGCTGTTAGCCGCGGGTGGTATGCCGGATCTGAAAGTGCTGACGATCTTTATTTTCGGTGTTGTTGTGATGCGGGCGTGTGGTTGTATTATCAATGATTATGCCGATCGCGATCTCGATGCTCATGTCGATCGTACTAAGTCTAGGCCGCTTGCCAGTGGTGAAGTGACGGGAAGAGAAGCGCTTATTCTCTTCGCTGTCATGGGGCTATTTGCCTTCGGATTGGTCTTGATGCTCAACCCACTGGTGGTCCAACTCTCAGTAGTTGGCATCATTTTGACCATTATCTACCCCTTCACTAAACGTTTTACCAATATGCCGCAGATGTTTCTCGGTGTGGTATGGAGCTGGTCTATTCCTATGGCTTATGCCGCGCAAACCGGCGAAGTTCCGGCCGAAGCCTGGTGGTTGTTTGCCGCGAACTGGTGTTGGACTGTGGCCTACGACACCATGTATGCCATGGTCGATAGAGAGGATGACCTTAAAGTGGGCATTAAGTCGACAGCTATCTTGTTTGGCAAATATGACAGACAGATCATCGGCTTATTTCAACTTGCGGCACTGGCTTGTTTTGTCACTGCTGGCTGGGCGGCGGATCGCGGCTTAGTCTATGGACTCGGTATCATCACCTTCGTCGGGTTTAGCCTGTACCAACAAAAGCTTATTCATGAACGTGAACGTGCCCCTTGTTTTAAAGCTTTCCTCAATAACAACTGGGCTGGCTTAACCCTATTTGTCGCCTTGGGCGTCGATTACCTTATCTAAATTGAGAGAGGCCTGATAGACAGGCTTCTCTTGCTCACTGCTCGCTTACCTTTCCCGTAATACTTTTAGCTGAAACGACAGCTTTCAATAAGTTAGTCCTATTTTTGTTTAGCTTTTAATCGAAATATACTTGGGTAAATTGAATAAATCGGATATTGTATTGCAACATAAATACAACATTCACAGGGAGCCTTTTATGAGGCAGGTCGTGAAGTTAAGATTGTTATTCTTTGGTGTGGCTATTCTTTGTTATGCCTCTGGTTTTCAATTTTTACCCGAGACACTCCAGATCTCAAATGGACAGCTGCTAACAACGGCGTTCGCGGTCCTTTATTTTGTGTTTCTTCCTCTACTTTACTGGTTATGCATTATTAAATTGGGTAAGCAGAAGTTGTGGAAGTTGCTGCTGATCTTCAGCCTTAGCAGCCTGATGGCGAGATTGAGTTTCCCCGTTGAAATGGCCAGCTATTTCGAATTTATCACCTGGCTAAAAATCCCCATTATTGCCATCTTGTTGGGAATAGAACTTTTCTTGATGGTGAGTATCATCAAGGCCCTGTGGCAAGCTCGTAGCCTAAAGGGCGATCCGAGAATCAATATTCTTCAGCAATTCGGACAAGCGGATGAGCGTAAGCGCTCACTGGCTTTAGCCATAGCCATGGAGCCTGCGAGTTGGTTCTATGCTATTCCTCGGTTCTCACGTAATCATCTCCCCTCGATTACACATATGAACTTGTTATCCGCTTCACGTTGGCATTGGCTCTCGATTGCTTGCGCAACGGTGCTGTTGGCCGGTGCGAGTTATGTCGCCATTCAACCCTGGAGTGAAATAACGGCGATTATCGTCTCGAGCTTTATTCTATATGGGTTAATACTCATTGCCGCTAATTATAGGATATCCAGACATTTTTCCATTTATCGACAGGGAGACCAGTTGATAATCAACAACGGCGTATGGGGTTTTAGCCTAGTTAAATTCGATCAAATACAAAGGGTTATTGTGAGTCCGCCGCCATGTGAAAATCGCACTGGCGTCATTCATTTTGGACAGGGGGAGAGCAGTAATATTTTACTCAAGTTCAAGCAGCCTCTGACCTATTTTGGTGGTTTTGGTTGGTTGCCTAAAGAGGTGAAAGGCATCGCCATGGTGGTCGATAAGCCCAAGGTGTTAGCAGATCTTATATTTGATATCTCAGATGAGAGAGACCTTGAAGTTCGCAAGGAACATTTACAGTCCTCGAGGACGGAGGATATGTCAAACAAGATGTCCAAGGATGAGAACGATATGCAGGCTGAATTAACCTGTTAGTCAAAGGCTGAAGCATCGTTTCTTATCAGGCGTCTTGTCTGCCTCAAACATCTCTACTCCGAGGCTTATTTGTGAAATCACATCGTGTGTATTGAGTATTATTTAATGCTATATCAACAAGCTAAGGAGTGGTGATGAAACACAATTTATTAGGTCTGGCTTTATTGATGTTTTCAGTCGGTATGGCGGCAAATGTTCGGAGTGAAACACCGGTTGAAGACAGTCAATTGGTGTTGGGAATGCTATCCGTCGAGAGTCCTTACAGTGTCAGTGAAACCGCCGATCGTTTCGAGGCACTGATCACCAGTGATGCAGCCAAATCCAAAGGGATGATATTTGCTGCGCGAATAAATCACACTAAAAATGCCGCCAATGCGAGCCTTTCGCTGCGCGATACCGAGATGATCATGTTCGGTAATCCTAAAATAGGGACCCCTTTGATGCAATGTAGCCCGTCGATAGCCATCGACCTGCCGCAAAAAGTGCTTTTCTGGCAAGATGAAACCGGTAAGGTCTGGCTCTCTTACAATTCACCGCAATATCTCAAACAACGCCATCGGGTGACGAACTGTGATGAGGTATTTGATAAGGTCAGTAAGGTATTAGCCAACTTATCGGCCCAAGCCATCAAGCCTTAGAGTATTGAGGGAAAAGACCTGTCTCTTATACACATCT
>SDWK01000233.1 GCA_004195335.1 Shewanella sp. | reverse complement strand
AAGATCCATAAGATCCCGCAACCTAAAGCACTTGAGTGGACTCAAGAGGAAGCATCTGGACTTGATGGTGCTACGGGGACCCATGCCCGTGTCGCAGGCACTAAAATCTGCGCCTCCTACATCAATTATTACATTGGCAACGACGTCATCATGATCCCAGCCTACGACGACCCCATGGATGAACCCGCTCAGGCGGTTCTCAGAGCCCTGTTTCCAACACATAGGGTGATCGGGATCCATAATGCACGTGAGATATTACTTGGCGGTGGCAACGTAGCCTGCATCACCCAGCCGCAATACGCAGGTTCTATCAGTGACAACATAACCATTAAATAGCATCAGGCCCAAAACTAACACTTGCAACAGGACGCAAAGATGAAAACTCAAACAAAAATACTGTTAGCGACATTCGCACTTTTTACCACCTCGGTCTCGGCGGCTGAAAACACACTCAACATATACAATTGGTCCGATTATATCAGTGAAGAGGCGATAGCCTCATTTGAAGCCAAAACCGGTATTGAGGTCAATTATGATGTGTATGATTCTCAGGAGCTGGCAGAAACCAAACTTCTTGTAGGTAAGACTGGGTACGATCTTGTCGTATCATCGGGCTCTTTTTTACAGCGTCAGATCAAGGTGGGGGTATTTCAACCCTTAGATAAGAATCGCCTTAAAAACTACCATCACCTGGATCCTAAGGTATTAGAAATTGTCGCATCTTTCGATAAAGGCAACCAACATGCTATTCCCTACATGTGGGGAACAACAGGGATTGGTTACAACATAGATAAAGTTGAGAAAATTATGGGAAACAACCCGGTCAACACCTGGGAACTCTTGTTTCAAGTCGATACCGTATCTAAATTTACCGATTGCGGTGTCGCCATGGTCGATGCCCCGAGTGAAGTCGTCAGCGCCATGCTGCAATACTTGGGCAAGAACCCCAACTCTCAAGATTTAGCCGATCTTAAGTTGGTTGAAGAGCATTTATTGAAAATACGGCCCTATATCACCTACTTCCATAGCTCTTCCTATGTTACGGATTTAGCCAGCGGTAACATCTGCCTTGCAATGGGATGGAGTGGTGATGTGTTTATGGCAGCGAATCGCGCTATCGAAGCGAAAAATGGGATTAACGTCAACTATGTTATTCCTCGCGAGGGGGCACAAGGCTGGGCGGACACCTTCAATATCACCAGTGATTCTAAAAATGTTGATGCCGCCTACGCCTTTCTCGACCATATCTTAGAGCCACAAGTGATAGCCGGGATCTCAAACTATGTCTGGTATGCCAATGCCAACCAAGATGCTTTCGAATATGTCGACACTGATATCACCTCACATCCCGGCATCTATCCAGATAACAAAACACGTGAGAACCTCTTTGCCGATAAGGGTCGCTCACTGAAATATGAACGAGCAATGAATCGAATGTGGACACGAGTCAAGACGGGCCTGTAACCCATGGGCTCAAATGAAGAGTCATGACGGTAATTTAAGCGGCTCAATATAAATTAAGCCCTTCAATTATGTCCAAATACTCAATATTTAACAGAGGCTGTTTAAGATGTCGAAACTCGTTAAGTTTGCCGCGGTGCAACTCTCTATATCATGGGATCTGGATAGTAATTTATCAAAAGTTACCCAGGCCATCACAGATGCGGCGCAGCAAGGCGCGCAGGTTGTTGTATTACAGGAGCTGTTTGCCGCCCCTTACTTTTGTAAGCAGCAGAGGGCAAAATATTTCGAATTAGCCGCAGAGCGCGAAAAACACCCACTAATAGAGAAGATGAGTCAACTTGCTGAGTTACTAAAGGTGGTGATCCCGGTCAGTTATTTTGAAAAATCAGGCAACACATTTTTTAACTCGATGGTGATGATCGATGCCGATGGACGTATTTTGGATAACTACAGAAAATCCCATATACCCGATGGTCCGGGTTACTGCGAAAAGTATTACTTCAGCCCCGGAGACACAGGCTTCAAGGTTTGGCAGACACGATATGGCTGTTTCGGTGCCGGGATCTGTTGGGATCAATGGTTCCCTGAGTTAGCCCGCTGTCTGACGCTCGCTGGGGCCGAAGCCATTTTCTACCCCACCGCGATAGGCTCCGAACCACAAGACCTTGGTTTAGATTCCAAAGGCCATTGGCAGCGGACGATGCAAGGCCATGCAGCAGCAAATTTAATTCCTGTTATCGCGGCAAACAGAACCGGCGTAGAAACAGATGACGGGTTAGAGACTCACTTCTATGGCTCCTCATTCATTACCGACCACACGGGGAAAATGTTAGCCGAAGCAGGCCGAAACGATGAACAGATAATCTATGCAGAGATAGACCTGAAGGCAACCCGCCAAGCTCGCCACGCTTGGGGCTTATTCAGAGACAGACGCCCCGAACTTTACTCAAGTTTATTATCACTCACGGGTGAAAGTGAGCAGAAGTAACTTTAAAAAAATGGCGCCAAATAAGGCGCCATTTATCTTTGATAAGAAGATATTCAACCCTCTTCGAAATACCAATACCCGTTATTAATCCAATCTGTTAACTGTTCAATAAATGCCGGATTAGCCAACCAAGGGGCTAAACTGGTGGCGCTTAGCATCTGATTGTCACATAACACAGGTATCGCGTCCGCTAGCTCAACGGGTAAAGTTATCTGCTCTCCATTGATGTAGAGCGACCCTTCAGATACTGAAGTGTCGAAATAAAGCGCACGTAGTCCACCTAATCTGGTTAACTCTTGCTCTTTTAGCATCTCAATCACATCGTCACACTGAAATCCCAGATTGTCCTCAGGCAAGTCTAATTCACACTTTGAGCTAGTCAGATAACGCCCCGAAAACTCACTAATTAACTTATCATCGAGGGTTGCCAGCAATTGCGCTTTAATCCGCGCTAAGTCTGAAGTATTCACTCGCCCACTTTGATGGCTTAGTTCTCTGTCAGGATCTTCTATCTGCTCACAGCCTAATTCATTATCGATAAGGTGATCGGCTAACGCACTGACCATATCTTTTGCCGAAGCCGTTCGATAACCGACCGAGAAGCTCATCGATGCCTCTAAAGTGACACCGTCATGAGGGTAACCAGGCGGTAGATACAAGATATCGCCCGGTAATAACTCTACATCAATAATCGGCTCAAAGGCTTCTGTATGCAGTAATGCAGGATGGGCTGCAAACTCCTTATGTGGGCCCCGGTCACCCACACGCCAACGGCGGCGACCCGAGCCTTGGCAAATAAACACGTCATACAGATCGATATGAGGACCGACACCGCCACCTGGCGTGGCATAACTCACCATCACATCATCAAAGCGCCATCGTGGAATAAAGTCAAAACACTGAATCAGCTTCTCAGCATCAGGCAACCAATTATTAAGCGCCTGGACCACTAAGGTCCAATCTGACTCACCTAAATGCTCATAACTCTCGAATGGCCCAAACTCGGCCTGCCACTCACCTTCACTCTTGTATACCCTGCGCGATTCAACGAGGTCATCACACGCCAGACCAGCCATCTCTTCAGGTGTAAGCAAGTCTTTGAAGTTGTTGAATCCTTGTCGAATAACCAGTGGTTTTTTCTGCCAATAGTCTCTAATAAAG
>SDWK01000231.1 GCA_004195335.1 Shewanella sp. | reverse complement strand
AATCATGGTTATATGACATCTGGTAATATTATTGCGGGTGCACCAAAAGCCACGTCAATAATTGTTAAGACAGCTCGTCCTTTACTGAGCGAAGCTCTTAAGCGTTAATCCCACCCAGAACAGATTATAAAATTAAATAGCCATCATCACTATGATGGCTATTTTCA
Organism: Shewanella sp.; assembly: GCA_004195335.1. Taxonomy (GTDB): domain Bacteria; phylum Pseudomonadota; class Gammaproteobacteria; order Enterobacterales; family Shewanellaceae; genus Shewanella. The sequence continues at coordinate 3,446 of SDWK01000231.1, read as the reverse complement.
TTTCTAACTCCCGCTCCCTCATACTTTCATCGCACCAAAACCTCGAGTTACTCACTAAAAACGTTTACTCGCATCTTAAATACACCTTACAATACCCGACACTTTTACTAGGTTATTAGAGAGTGTGATGCTAAATATAGATGAACCAGCTCATTCACAACCCAAATTTTCACTTTTTGCACTAGGCTTCCGGCCATTCTTCCTTTTAGGCGCCATATTTAGCCTGCTAGCCATCTCAATTTGGGGAAGCTACTTCTTAGGATATATTGAGTTTTCACCTCATGGAGATCCAATATGGTGGCATGGTCACGAGATGATATTTGGTTTCGTTATCGCCATCATTGCTGGCTTTCTGCTAACGGCGATACAAAACTGGACAGGACTACCGGGAGTTAAAGGTAAACCCCTTATGATTCTGGTCTTAGTTTGGATGTTGCCTAGAATATTGTTGCTTAATAAAGACTGGGCCTCACTGGAAATCGTCATGGCGATAGATCTGGCCTTTGCCCCATTAACTGCAATATTTATGGCAAGATCGGTATTAAAGGCCAAACAATGGCGAAATTTTGTCTTCGTACCTATTTTATTGATGCTGATGTTAGTGAATGCGATGAGTTACTACGGGCTGCTAACTAATGATCCTACGTTAACTAAAACAGCTCTTCATAGCGCGATATTGCTCATGGTGACCGTCGTTGCACTTATCGGCGGTAGAGTGATTCCATTTTTCACCGAAAAAGCAACACAATGGCAGCGTAGCCCGAATGTTGTTTGGCTCGAATTACTCACCTTTATCAGCCTCTTCGTTGTTATTCTGGCGATGTTATTTCAGCAAGCTATGATGCTCCAAATCAGCGCAGGTCTTGCAGGAGTGATATTACTGATAAGATGGTCACGCTGGGGAGGAAGGCATACGGCGCGAATCCCGCTGCTATGGTCACTTCATGTTAGCTATTTTTTCATCCCGCTGGGCTTAATGCTTATCGCTACGGGTCAGCACTTCTCTGCGGGCTTACATGCGATCACTTTAGGGGGCTTAGGAGGGATGATTTTAGCTATGATGGCTCGGGTGTCATTGGGTCACACAGGAAGAAAATTAACTCCCCCAAAAATAGTGACGCTTGCCTTTGTATTAATCATTTTAGCCACGCTATTTCGCCTGTTAGCAGGATTAATGACAAGCTATTACCTACCTTTTCTCGAGGCGGCAATCGTTTGTTGGCTGCTGTCATTCGCCATATTCATTTATCACTACACCCCCATTTTACTCAAAGCTAGAGTCGATGGTAAACCGGGTTAAACCACTGTGCGCCTACTTCTCGAAATGGTCAGTTCGCCCTAGCTGCATTAGAATAGTATTAATGTGAATGGTGTCACACAGATAAATGAGCACGGTTCTGAATACTTGATACCATGGCAAAAAACGTAAAAGAGGTCATTATGGGTAAACGATACATTCAATATGGTTCAAAAAGCATTAAAGCGGTTGAACATGTCGTTCTGTTCATCATTGCAATCGCAACGATCGTTGCCATTGGACAAGAGATATACCATATATTTGTAGTAGGAAGAGTCGCACTCGCCGATCTACTGCTACTGTTTATCTTTTTAGAAGTGTTGGCCATGGTGGCCAATTATGCCGAATCAGGAAAGCTTCCTGTTCGCATGCCTCTCTATATTGCTATTGTTGCCTTGGCTCGTTATCTCATCTTAGATATGAAAGGGATGGATGATTGGCGTATCCTCGCTATTTCTGTATCTACCCTAATACTGGCATCTACGGTGATTATCATTCGCTGGGGACAGTTGAAGCTACCTTACCCGAAGACTGAAGATCATCTTTAGCCAATGTTTATCTTAAAAAACTCAGTCAAATAGACTGAGTTTTTTTTACCTGCAGCAAAGAGACACTTTCTATTTGATTTTTTTGCCTTAATGAACCTATATTATGCTAACTTTAAATAAGTTATTTTTACTTCAATGAGAAGGGATCTTAGATGACTGATGATGTTGAAGACATAGATGAACGACGTACTTCCTTAAGGATTGATATGGAAGCGGAAAGGATCGTTCTCTCATGGCATGATGGTGAAGGGGGTTTGAACACAGACGAAGGGATCTGTATCGATCTTGCCAGACATGGTGTGCTCATCGACTATAAACAAAGCTTCGAACTCGGTGAACTGTTAACTATCACCTTCAACCCTGATAACGACAAAGCGCATACCGTCAAAGGGCAAGTCTGCAGGGCTACACAATGTAATCCCAACAGTTTCCATATCGCAGTTCAACTAATCACGACAAATAAATAACACGCTTTCCTGGTTTTCAGCAGTACCAGAGAGTCTGTTCTATACTTAACGTACTTAATAACCAAGGGTAATTGGTGCGAAATGATATGGAGATATTTTTATGATATTGCTTGTGGGTGGCGAAAAGGGTGGTGCAGGCAAGAGCTGCATGGCCCAGAATCTGGCTGTTCATATTACTCAAAAATTTCAAGCCAACGTACTGATGGTCGATTGCGATCCTCAGCGCACAACATCCGACTGGATCCAGGCTCGTAATGAAGATCCTAACCTTCCAACCATTAACTGTATCCAGCTCTATGGAAAAATTCGGAATGACTTATTGAGTCAAGATCAAAGATTTGACTATGTGATCGTCGATTGTGGTGGGCAAGATAACCTTGCGATGCGAGCCGCCATGTCGGTAGCAACTTATGTGGTTCTTCCATTAAGACCCAAGCGTCGCGACCTCAAAACCCTTCCTCATATGGAAGATATGTTAAGTACCTGTAAGATGGTAAACCCCAAGATGGTCGCCACTATCGTGATGACTCAATGTCCCTCGCTTCCCAGCCAATTTAAACGAATATTGGAAGCAAAAGAGGTAGTGCAATCCTTCGGTTTAAGGGTGTTAAATGCCGTAACCTTCAGTAGAAATATCTATGATGATAGTGAAGAACAAGGTTCCTCTGTCATTGAGATTGAACCCGAAGGAAAAGCTGCCATAGAGATCCACGCTATTGCGGATGAACTTTTTGCTATAGAACCAGAAAATTGCTATGAGCTTAACTGACCTAAAGCGAAGAAAAAAGACAACACCTCGTAAGAGTGTCTCTATCGAGGATTTTATCGAAGACGCCAATAACTACGCCTTCGGGCAGCCCAGTGTGGTTAGTCGCAACAGAAAAAAACTCACCACGACAAAACACAAGGGGTTAGATAAACACTCCACAAAAATTTATAAGCATGCGACGTTTTCATTAACTGAGGAATCAATTGGTATTTTGGATAAGCTTGCGAGTCAGTCTAAAATCGCAAAATCACGCCTAATCCGAATCTTAATCCATGAATTTTCAAATAAAGAGAAGATTGAACAAGATTCTATTATTGCAACCTGCGACGATCATTGAAACAGACTTAGTGTTGACTCAATCGCAG
>SDWK01000230.1 GCA_004195335.1 Shewanella sp. | reverse complement strand
TATCATCTAGACGGATTGATGGATCAACGCGTGCGCGCTGCCGTCGATACCCAGCTTTTACAGAAGGGCGTAACACTCAGTGACCCTCAAACTGCAGATATTTTGGTAAATTATCTCACCAAAGTAGATAAGAAGATTAACGTAGATACCTTCAATACAAATTTTGGTTATAACCCATATTATTCTTCTCCATGGGGGATGAGTGGTTCTATGCATACTCAAACCACGGTTCGTGAATATGAGGTTGGAACCTTAATTTTAGATATGGTTGATAGAGAAACTGGAAAGTTGATCTGGCGTGGTTCAGTTGCCGATACGATTCGTGACAAGAATACGCCGGAAGAGAGGGTCGAAGTTGTTAATAAAGCCATCTCTGAAATGTTATTGAATTATCCGCCTAAGCCTGAGGCTAAATAGCCAAGAGTTAATGTGTAGTCGATAAGGCGAGCCTATTTAATAGGCTCGCCTTTTTTGTGTGCGTTACTCTTACTTTAATTGAACCTTTAATTTTCATTTGTAATTACGAAAATGTTTATTTAATTGAATAATTACAAAGGACTATATCGCAATCAGATATCACGAAATGAGAGTTGGAATGGCATAATTTGTGTGAACTCATCGCCATCTAGACTAAAGTCCAACATCTTAGTGCTTGCTGTGAATGATACTCTCGATTTTTATGACTGTATTGTTGAAATGAGTGGTGTGAAATGGAGCAGTTTTTAAAACAGTGGTTTACAGAATATGAAAAGGGCGAAGGAGTAGAGGCAAAGTCGCTTTCGACTCAGGTTCAATCTGAATGGGGCGCACTTTTACAGAAGGCCAAACAGGGGGAACTCAATGATTGGCAAAGAACGCCACCCGGACGAATGTCACTGATCCTTTTGATGGGACCCGTTGCTCATCTCTTGGCTGATACCGATGTGCATGTTTTGCATGGCAAGGCCAGAGAGCTATGCTTGAAAGGCGTTGAACTGGGTTTTGATACACAATTAGCTCCGGTTCAACGGCGTTGTTTTTATGACCCACTCTTTTATTCGACTATAGCGGAAGATCGACAGTTATTGATACGTTTACTCGAAGGGATGCAGTCACAAGTTGAGCCACCCCAAAAGCCTGTGTGGTCTAACTGGTATGCCCAAGCTTCATCTTTAAACTCTTGATTTTAAAAGATACACCCATCTAGCTTGCAGTGCTTGAAAGCGATTCGTTTTCAAGCATCTTAACTTTGCTTTACATCTGAAGTAGCCTTCTTAGTAGTTTTCGAAGAGAGTGATTCGCTGAGGTTTCCATTGCGCTGTGCTGGATAACATCCACGTTTGCCTGCCAGCCAAGCTGCTCGAATTGTACCGGTACTCTACAGAGTAAATTTTTGTTAATCGCATCTTCAGCTAAATGCAGTGGAAGTAGTGTCCAACCAAATCCTGACTTTGCCAGTTCTAACAATACATAGTAGTTATCTGCATACCACACGTCGGGAGAGTGAGCTTGATTAAACCAAGTTACTTTTGATCCCTGTGAGCCGATAACCAGTTGCCTATGCAACTTCAGAATATCAACATGGGCGGCATCAGTTTGTGCGAGAACGTGTTTTGGACTCACCAACAATTCAAATTGAACCGTGCCTAAGGTTTCGAAATCAATCATTTCAGGATACACGTTATCGCTGAATACCAACCCGGAAGTCGCTCTCTTATCGGTCACTAACTGAATAACATCTTGGCTCGATGCACAGAGAAACTCTAACTGAAGTTGAGGGTGCAGAGCTTCTAATTGAGGTAAGAGATCGATAAGTCCCGAATAGGGGATCCCTTCGTCGATAGCTAAAGTCAGCTTTAGCTCTTCTTTTGACTCCAATGCCTTTACTTGTTGATCCAATCGTCGATGCTGCGCGATGACCGCTTTCGCCTGCGGCAGAAGTTTTTCTCCTGCCTTGGTGAGTTTTGGGTAACGTCCGCTTCGATCAAATAAGAGTAAGTCAGTGTCTATCTCCATATTCATAATATTTTGACTGACGGCAGACTGTACTTTACCTAACTTTCTGGCTGCGGCGGAAAATGAGCCGGATTCAACGGTAGTGACAAATGAGATAAGTTGTTCAATGCTAGTCATATCAGTAATTGTGATGGTATCTGATTTTAAAGTATCTTACATTTAGATGATAATGACTTCAAGTTAAGACATTGGAGTATCAATATGAAAACGAAAGAAAGGGTCTTTCACGCAATTTTATTTGAACTATTAGCGTTGGCAATTGTGGTGCCTGCGGCGACAATGCTCAGTGATAAAGAGGCTTCTTCATTGGTTGCTGTCGGAGTGGGTTTGAGTGTTTACGCCGTAGTTTGGAATTACTTTTACAATATCTGGTTTGATAAGGAATATGGCGTTGAACGTTCATCACGTAGCTTGTTAATGAGATTTGGGCATACCTTAGGTTTCGAAGGTGGGATCATTGTTGTCACCGTCCCTTTGGTTGCATGGTTTTTGGGGATAAGTTTAACCGCTGCTCTTCTACTTGAAGCGGCATTCTTAATTTTCTTCTTTGTTTATGCGATTGCTTTTAACTGGTGCTATGACTATTTCAGAAGTCAGTTTCAAACAGCGTAATGGTTCGTGCTTTACCTTAAAGTATGGGAGGCGTATTTAGCTAAGTTGAATGATAATTTATTCCTACTTTATCTTTGATAATTTCACAGACATATATAAAATGTATTAACAGGGAGGTCACGGACATTTTTTTGTATTGTGATAGGGAATAGCTGATAAACCTAGGTCATCATAGCGGTGTTCTTCAAGACAGTTCGGATCTGCTCCTATTCATTTACACTTAATTTATAAAGGTTTTCTTCTTTTTCACTTGGATAGTTCAGGTTAGCTAGTCAAATTCTGTTAAAATAAGAACTTAACATCGATAGATAATGAGGTGATGAGTATCATCTGAGTTCTCTGGTTTTGACTATCGGTTTTCTTAATTTCATAGTTTGAACATTCTGGCTATAAAAAGCAGTGGGATAAAGTAATGAAAAGACTTTGGCTCAATTTTCTATGTGTTGCTGCAATAGTTTCTAGCTCTGCTGCGTTCAGCTGGAGCGATAGCGATCATGATGGCGTTCCGGATTTGAAGGATGCATGTCCAGATACTCGCTCTGGTGCCTTGGTCGATGCCGCGGGTTGTGAGAAACCTGCTGAATTCGAGGATATTTGTTTAAACACAACTGAGGGGGGAACCTATCCCTCTAACTGCAGTGAGATAAGTGAGTTGGCGCTGAACTTTGAATTTGCTAAAGCCGAAGTCCAGTTTTTCCAATGGAAGACGTTGGCGCGATTAAAGCAGTTTTTACAGCGTCATGATGTCAATCTTTGTCTATTGGGTTATACCGACTCCATCGGTACTTTGGAGTTAAACCAAAATCTATCAACTCATAGAGCGAGTGCAGTAAAGAATATTTTGGTGGAGGATTATGGCTTTATTCCTTCGCGTTTTATCGTAAAAGGACTGGCAAGCGAATCACCTATTGCCAGCAATGACCAGTCTGAAGGAAGAGCCTCAAATAGACGGGTCGAGTTTGTGGTGGATTTGAATAAATAGTAGGTTTAACTTTAACCTGTCTCT
>SDWK01001021.1 GCA_004195335.1 Shewanella sp. | reverse complement strand
ATAAGAAGCGTTATTATTTACATTCTTGACATTGGTATTACTATCACTAAGTCATTAATCGCATCATCAAAATTCGTCTGAACCTGAGCCATATATGAATAATAAATTTAAGTTTTCACTCCTGACCAGCTTAATAATTGCATCGTCTTCTGCCTATGCCAACACCGGTGCTAACATAGATGACTCACATAGCAGAAGTACACTGCCACAAAACGAACAGATAGAGACGAGTTACCTTCTCGATCTGGGTTGGGATTCTAAATATGTTTCGGAAGGACGAAATAATCTGGATAAAGGCGGGATATTTTGGGGCACTGCAGCCGTACAACATGGCAATTTAAATGTCTATGCCTCCCTTGGCCGCGCCGACGACCAAGACTATACCGAATGGAACTTCGGTCTTGAATACGCCATCGCCTTGTCTGATACATTAGAGGCCACAGTCGGGTACCAAAGACTCGAGTTTTACGGTGATGAGCGTTGTAATGATAATGAATTCTTCAGCTCCCTAACCTATAGCGGTATCGAATGGTTAACTCCGTCTATCAACTATACCTATGCCACAGAAGCCGGTGGTTATTTTGTCGAGGCTAGCCTGCACAGTAGCTGGGAGCTACTCGAAAACTTCACCCTGACTCCCTATGTCACCCAGGCATTCGATTTTCAATATGTTACCGAAGATCATGATGGACCTAACCATTTTCAGTTTGGTTTAGAGGCTGAATATCAGTTAAATGAACAGATCGTATTATCAGGGCACATCAGTCACACCATAGCTCAAGAGGACATCAAACTTGAAGCGAAGACTGACGGTATTGCAGGCAGCTTAGATCAAACTTATGCAGGAGTTCATTTAACCTGGAACTTTTAGAGGCAAACGCTGAGTACGGAAGCTGAATATATAATCTGAATAAAGCAGCTGAGCACGTTGTGAAAACAGAGGTTTTCTACTAGATTTATCTAAACCAAAGACAAGGAGTGTCTTTGGCAAATTGCTTTTAATCGCTACACTTTCAAGAGGTACAGGGAATGTCACTCTTAACTCAACATACTTGGTTCATTAAATCTGCGACTGTCGCCATCATAATCTCTGCTAGCATAGCTCCCTATAGCCAAGCAAATACTAAAGGCCCCCTCCCTTTAGGCGTTGTATTGGATAGCGAAGGAAACCCCATCTCACTCCCCACCCAAAGCCAAAGCGCCCTCGACTATCACTCTCCTACAAGCATAAAACACCATAATAGTGCTGAGGCTAAGCCAACCAAAAAAAAACAGACTCGTACGAAAAAGCTCAGCCGCAAACAGCAACTCGCCAGCAGAGCACATGTTGCCAATAGCCCAAGTTGTCGTTGGTTAAACAGTAGAATGAACAAATTAGAACAAAACCTCACATTCACCGGTAATGGTTCAACTAACAGCTATCATCGAAAAGAGTTAGTCATCAGGGAAAAAGAGTGGAAGTGCATGAAATGTGGCGCCGAAGGCCCGCAACAAAAAGATCGCGACAGATGCCAATATCGCCGCTAAGCGCAGATAAGAATGAGATTGAAATAAAATAATGCCATCTGTACTGGAACATTGTTTCCCCCTACAATGCCTTTCATAGCAACTTTTGAACATACTCTTTGGAGATAAATAATGGCCCAACATTTTGACTATATCTGTCTTGGCGCAGGCAGTGGCGGTATTGCATCGGCAAACCGCGCAGCCATGCGTGGTGCTAAGGTACTACTGATCGAAGCTAAGGCACTTGGCGGCACTTGCGTCAACGTTGGCTGTGTACCAAAGAAGGTCATGTGGTATGGCGCCCAAGTTGCCGAAGCCTTACATTTATACGCTAAAGATTATGGCTTCGATGTTACGGTCAACAAATTTGACTGGAATACTCTGGTCGCGAGCCGCGAAGCCTATATTGAGAGGATCCATGGCTCATACGATCGTGGTCTTGAAAACAATAAAGTCACCTTGGTAAGAGGTTATGGCCGTTTCGTTAACGAACGTACCATAGAGGTTGACGGGCAAGAGTACACCGCCGATCACATCTTGATCGCAACTGGTGGCTCACCAAGCATTCCCAATATCCCTGGTGCCGAGCATGGCATCGATTCCGATGGTTTCTTCGAGTTACGCGCACAGCCTAAACGAGTGGCTGTCATCGGTGCAGGTTATATTGCGGTTGAGCTCGCCGGCGTACTTCACTCTCTCGGCAGCGAGACTCATCTATTTGTTCGCAAACATGCGCCGTTACGTAGTTTCGACCCTATGCTCAGTGAAGCACTGATGGAATCAATGGCGACCGATGGTCCAACCTTACATACCAACAGCACTCCTGAGTCGGTCATCAAAAATAGCGACGGTAGCCTTACCCTAAAGCTTGAAAACGGTGAGAGTTTCGAAGTCGATACCCTTATTTGGGCGATAGGCCGCAAGCCGTCTACCGGTAATATCGGACTGGAACATACCCAAGTTAAGTTGAATGACAAAGGTTACGTGGTCGTCGATGAACAGCAGAACACCACCAACCCGGGCATCTACTGTGTGGGAGATATTATCGAAGGTGGTGTAGAGCTTACCCCTGTTGCAGTTAAGGCAGGTCGCCTGCTCTCCGAGCGTCTCTTTAACGGCATGACAGATGCGAAAATGGATTACTCCCTTATTCCTACCGTCGTCTTCAGCCATCCGGCCATCGGCACCATGGGTCTTTCTGAGCCAGAAGCCATTGCCCAATATGGCGCAGATCAAGTTAAGTGCTACAACTCGGGCTTCACCTCTATGTACACCGCGGTCACGGCACATCGTCAGGCATGTAAGATGAAGTTAGTCTGCGCCGGTCCCGATGAAAAAGTCGTGGGTATCCACGGTATAGGTTTGGGTATGGATGAGATCCTCCAAGGCTTCGGTGTGGCAATGAAGATGGGCGCCACTAAGAAAGATTTCGATGCCGTTGTCGCTATCCATCCGACAGGCGCCGAAGAGTTCGTTACCATGACACGTTAGTGTAGAAATAATACGTTAACACATTTGATTTTCTGGAAATAGTATTCGATACTGGTTATACATACAGCAATGATAACCAGTATTTTTTATTTCTAGGATACTTTAAATGGCTCAATTAATTTATTCAGGCGATGTTTATACCGAATCCAAGATTGACTGGAAAGAAGATGCTCAACCAGCATTCACTACCGAAGGAAAAAATTTAGGATCATTACCCACGCTTTTCAATAATGAGGGTGAATTTGTAGGGGTGGTTAATAGCTATTTTTTCGATCTCAAAGCAGTCAAGAGACTAAAGGACACTAATTCAAACGCTCGCGCCCTCTTAAAATACTGGTCTTTCTTAGAAGAGACTAACCTAGCTTGGGATCATTTCCCGCCAATCAAGCGCTTAAAACCTACCTATCTTTTCCGCAGTTATTTACTCACTGAGATACACGAAAGTCGTCTAAGCCAAAGTACAGCAAATACCTATATCAATCATGTAAAAAGCTTTTACCTATGGGCAATGTACGAAGGAATCCTACACATTGAAAACGAAAAACAAGCACCTTTTAAAATTGAGATTCTTAAAGTAAAAAATACAGGGGTGCTGGCGCACATTAGACCAACCTTCACAG
>SDWK01001019.1 GCA_004195335.1 Shewanella sp. | reverse complement strand
GTTTAATGGGAAGCTGGCCTTGATAATGTTGTTGTAAGTGGGTTGGTATAAGGGGTTGTTTTTAATGTCACCATCCAAAGAATTTCAACAGTTTTATCCAGAATGAACCTGTGTTGTTTGCCTTTGGTTGTTTGGTGGTTGTGGCTAAAGCCTGCTTGTCTGTGGATTTTCCGTAGTACCGATTTTTGTTATTAAGATCGCGAGCTCTACCGGCATTGATTTTACCTTTAGACCACTGCCGGCACCATAATACTTGGTTCCTCCTTATGACATAATGAGATTTACATTCAAAGTTCCAGTTACCGATTGAGGGTTCGAGAGAAACGCTAGCTCCATGAGTATAGAGTTTCCAGTCAGTAGGTAAGAGAGGCGTGGCAACCTCTTTACCGCAACCGCAACAACATTTATGCATAGCGGTTTTGTACTCCCGAGAGATATAGAGGGTGCCTTCTTTTATGTCCCTCGGGATAAAATCGACAAACACATGTTTGATGGTGGTTGCCCTATACATATTCATCCTCATGGATCAAAGCGCTTCCTTCAAGAAGGTATTGGCTGTGATGCTCGCCTCGACGGTCGCTATAGAACCCTAGGTATTTCTTCCATCTGATAACGGCATGGGTGGCTAAAAATGCGTTCAAGTCTGCCGTTTGTATGTTTGTGGCATAAATATCATCACCCACATCCAACCCGAAATTCATCCTTTGCTCAGGCGCTACTTGCTCCCGATTTGCGTCAGTGCGCGTGTAACACGCAGTTGACCGATCAGATTATTATCGACAAGATTTATTCCCATTCCCACATCAATGAATGGAATCTTTGCTGACTCCAGTTTATCGACAATGATTTTCCTAGCAGGGCCACTGTCGACGCAAACAAAGACAAAGTTTAGACCATCAAGAAGTTCGGTATTTGATTCGTGGATGAAGCAAGGGTGTGCAACTATATTTCGGTGCAATTTGGAATATTGCTCCTTGTAATACTCCACCTTCAAGGGTTCCTCTCTCAACTTTTCGATGGGGTGAGCCCCAGGTGATCGAAAGGCGTTGTGCGATGAAAATTTATCGCCATCATAAAGTCCAATCTCTTTGACCGGAGTCTTGGCCACAAGGTCTAGGATGTAAGATCCGGATCCACCAAGCCCGATAATGCCAACCCTTCCCATAGCAAGTTTTGCAGTTACATTGCCAATCCCGGCCCGACTCGTTGCCGTGTCAAGATACATAAATACCGAGCTGTCAGTCTCTTCTTCAAAGGGGGGGTACGTTTGGGCTGTGACGCTGGAGTCGAGAGCTTGGGCCTGATGAGAGATGATGGCTGCATATGTTGACATTTTCGAATAGTGATCGGGATAGCCCGCAGCCGGTTTATGAGAAAAGGAGCGTTGGATCGTCAAGTCCTTGCCGAGATTACTAGTAATTGCCTGGTGAATAAGCGGCTTGATTTCTGTTCCGTCAGCGTTGCAAGGATGCGCACCATCAAAATGCACAACATGGGTATTAGGCGGAGAGGTTTTGTCTCCGGCCAGAGTTAGAGGCGAGACAAGAACACCTTTTTGTATTGTTCGATTACAATCCACATACGGGATATCTTTGACCAGCAGATGGGTTTCTCGAATTTCGATATTGTAACCCTCATCACGCAACCTCTTGAGATCAGGATTAAGACTTATCAGTTTGTGAGACATTGATCACCATCCCTTCTTTTGCTTTGACAGTATCACCTTGCACCATACTGCCTTCTGGTTTCTCTCCGTGACCCTTGAAGTATGAAACGGTGAATAAAATATTCTCCCCAGTGGCAGGGTTGTCGTATGCCAAACCCACAACCTCATCAAAGGTAAGCTCGCCTTTCTCGACTTCTACCTGCCGCGCATTGACAACAATGGTAACTTTCTTCACCTTTTGGTGGTCATCCTTAGCTCCTTGATCAACGTGTTTACCCTGCACTTCGTTAGAATTATTCTTTTCCATTTTGTTGATTCCTCACTTGTTAGAGTTGTGGGTTGATAGCCCTTCCAAAAAAGAAGCCCGATATGTTTTCATTTTTCTTTTCTGACACCCTTGAAGGGTTTGTTGTCAGCTTTTTGGTCCATGAAGCGGCCTGTTTGTGAGTCTCGTTTGACCCAATGTCCATTTTGGGGGTTGTAGGTTTGAGAGCGATCTCGGACCGCTCCAATTCTGTGGCCATCACCTTTTGGGGGATTGGTTGCCATGCTGTCTCCGCTTCTGCTTAACTTAAGCCGTTTAACCTGAAGTTAAAAAAATGTGCTAGGGGAAGAATAGCAGCCTGATTCTGGATAAGTCAAGGGGTTTAAGCAGAATTATCTTATTGCTTTGTAGATGTACTCGAGGCCGCCAGACTCAGCAATTTCCTCAGAACGCATGATGAAGCCCTGATTAACTAGTTTTTTTAGTTTCGTACTGGCGTTTTGGACGGAGATATGAAGATCTGTGGCAACTTTCGATGTAGGAACCGAACGATTTTCAAATATGTAGTTAAGGAGTGTTCTAACTGATGAGCTAATCTCGGGGCCGATCAATTCAAAACTCTCATTTCCCCAAATAACCAGAGGTTGCTCTTTTGCTCTAGCGGCATAATTCCAGTTGTCAATTAGGTCTCTTGATTTGAAGCCTTCGAGAAAGAACCCCTTTTCTCCACGGTACTGCTTCGCTATTGAAATTACGCTTTCGCGAGGGAACGATGCATCTGTTGCTTCGATACCGGTCAATGAAACACCAAAGATAGTTTGAGTAGGGTGGGCATCAATAAACTCAGCAAGCTTTCTGTACGTTTCTCTTCCTTGAGTGTTGCCAAAGGGATGATCATTTTTAGTGAGTTTTAGGAGTGAAATCATAATTGGATTCTGTTTCATTTTGTTAATTTAACGAGAGCTGGGCGCGTTAGTCAAGAAAAAAGTCGAAACAAACATGGGTTCCACGAATCGTGTGCATATCGAGTGTATGATCAGAGGAACGTAATTCGCCCTTGCGATAAAATAGCTTTAGTTCAAAGTTTTCTTGTCTAACTGAGATATTCGCATTGTATTTGATCGCATATTCTTGGCTCCGTTTTAGCCCAAGGCCACGTGCTTTCTCACCTGTTTGTGTAATCCCACCGTTTTCAAAAACTTTTTTGACTAATAGAACTCTAGATTCAGGATCAGTGAAATCGAACGTCTGGGCTAGCTCTGGGTAAATTTGTTCCACCACTGGGACAAGGGTGCCGATTATTCCTTTCCCACTATCAGAAACCACCGTTTGCAGGTGAGGGTGTTTACCCTTGTACATTTGCAATGCAACTAAACCGGGGATTGGTGTTTCTGAGTGGTCGTGTACATTACCAAATAGTTCTGAGATGATTGTAAATGCGGCGAGTGAATATTTTTCGCCAGCGTAGAAAACAAAACTGTTCTTTAACTGTTCAGGGATTGTTTCATCAGGTTTTTTGGGGCATATGGCGCCAAACTCAACAACAGCATTACTGTTACCCTTATAGATCTCTGCCCCAGATAGTTCTGGTCTACTGGGAAGCACGGACACGCGTTCATCAAGGTGGTCAAAAAATCCCATTCGATTTAAATATCTCAGCGTTGAAGGGCAATCGCTAAAATCGAGT
>SDWK01001017.1 GCA_004195335.1 Shewanella sp. | reverse complement strand
GGGCGATAGTGGTTTAATTTAAAACCACTTTCACCTCCCCTATTAATGCCTAAGCTGAATATGATTAGGGATTAAAATAACCCTCAATCTATTTATCATTTGGCAATGAAATCTTGAAGCTCTTCCAGTGTCGGCATTGCTTCGGTGCAACTATCACTAGAAACATTGATCGCAGCAGCAGCTGAGCCCATCTTGACTCCGGCTTTTAATCCGTAGCCATTTAGCAAGGCATAAACAAGTGCTCCGGCAAAAGAATCACCCGCGCCGAAAGGTTTTTTAACCGTGACAGGAAAAATACCATGCTCAAAATAGTTACCGTTGCGGGTATAAATTTTGGAGCCTAATTCACCTGCTTTGATTACGACGACTTGAGTGGCTTTTATCAGGTATCGAGCCGCAGTTTTAGCGTCGTCTTTATTGCCCCGATCTACCATATACTCCATCACATCAAACTCTTCGCGATTACCAATCACGATGTCTGACATACTTGCCGCCATCTGATAATAAAGCGCAGAGTCTTCTGGAGAACCCCAAGAATATGCCCGGTAATCTATATCTAACACCACAAGGGTGCCGGCACGGCGAGCGTAATCGATGGCCAATAAGGTTGCTTCACGCGATGGGCTAGATGAAAGAGCCGTACCTGTGACAATCAAGGCTTTTGCAGAGGCAATATAGGCTGGGTCAATTTGTTTAGCATTCAAAGAAAGGTCAGCAGCGTTATTACGATAAATAACTACTTCGCAGTCATTAGCTTTCATTTCAGTGATCGCAAGGCTCGTTCTAGAGCCAGACTTATCCACGGCCATGCCCTGTAAATCAACTCCCATACTTTCAAGATAACTACAAACAAATTTTCCTAAACCATCATCAGATACACTGCTGATAAGACCTGGTTTCGCACCTAATTTGGCAAGTGCCACGGCGATATTTGCAGGTGAGCCACCGACATATTTTTCAAAACCAGAAACATCCATCAAATCGGTGTTAGCTTCGCGAGCATACAAATCTACCCCCGCACGGCCTAGGCAAATTGCATCGATAGGTCTATCTAATGGAATATTTAAGTCAATCATTAGAATTTCACCCATTTCGCGTCATCATCTGCCGATTCAACACAACGTTCTATTAATCGAACACCGTCTATACCGGCATCAATGTCTGGATACCAAGTGTTATCAATGGTCTTCTGATCGCCATCATCTGTGGCTTTCATTACGATAGCAAAACGGCTATACAAGTTAGCCCAAGATTCGAAGAAACCTTCAGCATGACCGCCACCAATACGATTATGACCTACCCCAGGTTCGTCTTGGTACAGATAGCCCATACCTCGCTCTAAGATACGAACTGGTTCGCCCTGCACTTCATAACTTAATTGATTTGGACGTTCGTCCCACCATTCAATACTGGCTTTTTCACCAACAATACGAATCTTCTGTTGATGCATAGACCCGGCATTAACGCCACTGGCCCATAATGTTCCCACTGCACCGTTAGTAAAATTCATCATGACATGAGCATTGTCTTCCATTGGGGCACGAGACTTAATAAAGCTCTGACGGCTACAGCAAAGTTTTTCCACTTCTAAGCCCGTCATCAAGCCTGCTAAATAATAAACATGGCTGCCAACATCGCCTAAGATATAACTTGGACCAGAGACTTCAGGGTTCATGCGCCATTTCGCACCTGGGCTATTTTTTTCTACTTCAGTGTTGTGAAAACCATGCGCAAATTGCATGTTAATCACTCGAACTTCTCCAATATCACCACGGCTTATCATTTCACGAGCCTGATGAATCATAGGAAATCCGGTATAACCGTACATCACACCAAAAACACGATT
This sequence comes from Shewanella sp., assembly GCA_004195335.1. Lineage (GTDB taxonomy): Bacteria > Pseudomonadota > Gammaproteobacteria > Enterobacterales > Shewanellaceae > Shewanella. The sequence continues at coordinate 1,774 of SDWK01001017.1, read as the reverse complement.
GTTTTTTGTTGCTAATCTTTTTAAGTCTTGTGCTTCTACTACCGTGAAAGTTACTGGTTTTTCACAAATAACATGTAAGCCAGCCTCTAAAGCGGCTTTAGATATCGCATAATGGGTACCATTTGGCGTAGCAATTGATACCGCTTGAATACCGTCATCACGTTTGGCTTCAGATTCAAACAGAGTTTTGTAATCGGCATAACAGCGTTCTGGGTTTAGGCCTAGGCTTGTGCCAAAATCACGACAACGATCCGCATCTATATCAAACGCTCCCGCCACCAATTTAAAATTGTTATCACGGCTTGCACCAGAACGGTGGGCATATCCAATTTCACTACCACGACCGCCACCGACCATAGCCCAGCGTATTGGTTGTTCTAAACGAGTTTCTTCATTAAACATAATTATTTCCTCTTATACGCCACGACGCTGATGTGTTTTACCTTCGCTAAAACTAGCGACGGCTTGTTCTGTTCTTTCATCTCTGATCATTTCAGGCAAACCTACTTCCCACCAACAATCACAAGTTGACCATTTACTAGCATCAATATCAGTGACAATCACATAAGTACGATCTGCAGCCTTAGCGCGGGCAAAAGCTGCTTCAAAATCGGCCATGCGGGTTACTTTTTCGCTCAGTGCACCTTGGGATTCGGCATGTTTGACAAAATCAACACGTGCAACTTCATCGGTGCCACGTCGACAATCTTCGAGCAGATTATTAAATGATTCATTGCCGGTATTATTTTGTAGTTTGTTAATCACTGCATAACCCGCGTTATCACAGACCAAGACAATCATTTTATGGCCCGCAAACACTGAACTGTAGATATCTGAATTGAGGATCATGTAAGAGCCATCGCCAACAAGCACTATTACGTCATGGTCTGGGTTAGCGATTTTCGCTCCCCAACCACCGGCAATTTCATAACCCATACAGGAGAAGCCAAACTCAATATCAAACTTGGCAATTTGATTGTTCTGCCAATTCATACTTAACTCAGCGGGTAATCCACCCGCTGCCGTTAATACGGTATCGCCCGGTTCAATCAGTCGATTTACCGCACCGACTACCTGAGCATAAGAGGCGACTTCATTACCTTTAATCTCAGCACGTTGGCTACATAGAGCCTTCCATTCATTGGCTTGCTCCAACGCTTTGTCCGCCCAAGATTGTTCTGAACGCCAGTCAGCCAATTCAATATTTAGCTTGGTCATAGCAGTCTTGGCATCGGCGATCACTGGATATGAAAGGTGTTTAATAGCGTCTGACTTCGCTACATTGATACTGATCATTTTCAATTCTGGGTCACGAAATACTGACCAAGAGCCAGTAGTGAAATCTTGCAAACGGGTACCAATAGCAATAACAACATCGGCATGGGCTGCTAAGTAATTGGCAGAATTTGAGCCCGTTACCCCGAGCGGTCCACCATTTAGCGGATTATCTTGTAACATAGTGGCTCGACCGGCGATGGTTTCAACTACAGGGATATTATGATCCCCCGCTAGTTTTGCCAGTTCATCGGTTGCCAAAGAATAGTGCACGCCACCACCACTGATAATCAGTGGGCGTTTAGCTTGACGTAAAACTTCAACTACATGGTCCAAATCCAGTTGTTCTGGTTCAGGACGACGAATACGATGTACTTTTTCAGCGAAGAAAATTTCAGGATAATCATAAGCAATACCTTGAGTATCTTGAGGTAAACCAATAAATGCTGGGCCACAACTGGCCGGATCTAACATGGTGTCCAACGCCAGTGGTAAAGAT